>JAZUJY010000026.1:0-74559 GCA_045643005.1 Oscillospiraceae bacterium
ACAATTTGGTTATTCTGCGTGACGAAAAAACTATAGTATGTTTGTATAATTACGGGCGCGGTTTCGGCTGCCGTTTTGTGTGTGCGCCCGGCGGCGCACGTTTCTAAAGGGTGAAAGTCCCAAATCCGCCCGACAGTGGGAAGGATATAGCTGAAGTCAAGGGTGTCCATCGCGAGGTGGAATCTGAAGGAAGATGGAAGCAAAACTCCGGTAGACCGAGTAATACAGCAAGCAATTGCACAAACACTGACCCCAATCTTCGAGAAGCAGTTTTCTCTTAACTTTCATGCAAAGTTAAGAATAAAACAATTACAGCCGCACGGGATCATAGGATCCCGGCGGCTGTAATCAAAGATATACGCTTAAGCTTCTTAATTATTTGTAAAGTTCAGAAAGTTTGATAAGATAATCATATCTGTCCTTAGCGTTGTTGATAGCCTTGTTGAAGAGGATATCAGCTCTTTCAGGATTTGAACGAGCGAGTGAGTTGTAACGAACTTCGCCCATGATGAAGTTTCTGTATTCTTCATCAATATGAGGAGCCTTGGAATCCATTGTGAATGGGTTCTTGCCTTCTGCCTTAAGAGCAGGATTGTATCTGAAGAGGTGCCAGTAACCAGCCTGAACAGCCTTCTTTTCTTCTGTCTGAGCTGTTGACATACCTGTCTTGATACCATGGTTAATACATGGAGCATAACCGATGATAAGTGACGGACCGTCATAAGCTTCAGCTTCCTGGATAGCCTTGATGCACTGGTTGTAGTCAGCACCCATAGCGATGTGTGCTACGTATACGTAACCATAGCTCATTGCAATACCTGCGAGATCCTTCTTCTTAACTTCCTTACCTGCTGCAGCAAACTGAGCTATAGCACCTGTAGGAGTTGATTTTGAAGACTGTCCGCCTGTATTTGAGTAAACTTCTGTATCGAATACGAAGATATTTACATTTTCGCCTGAAGCGATAACATGGTCAAGTCCGCTGAAACCGATATCGTAAGCCCAGCCGTCGCCGCCGAATACCCACATTGACTTCTTGCTGAGGTAATCCTTGTATGCAAGAATATCCTTGGCAGCATCGCATCCGCAAGCTTCGAGCTTCTCAACGAGAACCTTTGTAGCAGCAGCATTTGCTTCGCTGGAGTTTACAGTGTCGAGGTAGTTCTGAGCAGCTTCCTTAACGTCAGCCTTGTCAGAAGCTTCAACGAGGTTCTTAACCTTTTCAATTGCTCTTTCACGGAGAGTCTTCTGAGCGAGGAACATACCGTAACCAAATTCAGCATTGTCTTCGAAGAGTGAGTTAGCCCAAGCAGGACCCTTGCCTTCTTTGTTTGTTGTATATGGAGTTGAAGGAGCAGAACCACCCCAGATTGATGAACATCCTGTAGCATTTGCGATGTACATTCTGTCACCGAAGAGCTGAGTGATGAGCTTAGCATAAGGTGTTTCACCACAGCCTGCGCAAGCGCCTGAGAATTCGAGGAGAGGCTGTTTGAACTGTGAGCCCTTAACTGTTGAAGCTTTGAACTTTTCAGCAACTTCCGGCTTTTCATCGAGTGTTACTGCATAATCAAATACAGCCTGTTCTTTTTCCTGTGTATCGAGTGGCATCATTGTGAGAGCTTTTTCCTTTGCAGGACAAACGTTAGCACATGAGCCGCATCCTGTACAGTCAAGAACTGAAACTGTCATAGCGAACTTAAGATCGCCTACAGCAGGTTTGAAATCAGCTGTCTTAGCGCCGCACTTAGCAGCTTCGTCTGCTGTCATAGCAACAGGACGGATAGCAGCGTGAGGACAAACGTATGAACACTGGTTACACTGAATACACTTAGCAGCATCCCATGAAGGAACTGTTACTGCAATACCTCTCTTTTCGAAAGCTGCAGAACCCTGTGGGAATGTACCGTCTGCCATGTCAACAAATGTTGAAACAGGAAGCTTGTCACCCTGCTGAGCGTTACATGGCTGCTGGATGTTGTTTACGAAGTCGATAAGCTTCTTGTTGCTTCCCTCTGCCTTGTCCATGCCGATCTTTGAATCTTCAGCATTTGCCCATGCAGCAGGGATGTCTATCTTAACGATGCTCTTGTAACCTGCGTCGATAGCGTCATGGTTCTTCTTAACAACGTCTTCACCCTTCTTCATGTAAGAAGCTGTAGCAGCGTCCTTCATGTACTTGAGAGCGTCCTCGAAAGGAATGATGTCAGCGAGTTTGAAGAATGCAGACTGGAGAATTGTGTTGATTCTTGAGCCCATGCCTGTTTCAATACCGAGCTTAACACCGTCGATTGTGTAGAAGTTGATGTTGTTCTTTGCAAGATATCTCTTTACCTGTCCCGGGAGGTGCTTTTCAAGACCTTCCATATCCCACTGACAGTTGAGGAGGAATGTACCGTTTGGCTTGATGTCAGAAACGATATCATATTTGTTGATGTATGACTGGTTGTGACAAGCTACGAAGTCAGCTCTGTTTACGAGGTATGTTGACTTGATAGGTGTTTTACCGAATCTCAGGTGAGATACTGTGATACCGCCTGATTTCTTTGAGTCATATGCAAAGTATGCCTGAGCATACATGTCTGTATGGTCACCGATGATCTTGATTGAGTTCTTGTTGGCACCTACTGTACCGTCTGAACCAAGACCCCAGAACTTACAAGCTGTTGTGCCTGCAGGAGCTGAGTCAAGAGCTTCGCCGACTTCGATAGAAAGATTTGTAACGTCATCGTTGATACCAACTGTAAATCTTCCCTTTGTTGTGTTTTCGTAGATAGCTTTGATGCAAGCAGGAGTTGTATCCTTTGAACCAAGACCAAATCTGCAGCTGAAGATCTTAGCTGTGCTGAATTTTGAATCCTTGAGAGCTGTGCATACATCGAGGAAGAGAGGTTCGCCGATTGAACCAGGTTCCTTTGTTCTGTCAAGAACTGTGATCTGCTTAGCTGTTGCAGGGATTGCTTCGATGAGCTTGTCAGCACGGAAAGGTCTGTAAAGTCTAACCTTAACAAGACCGTATTTGCAGCCCTGAGCATTTAAGAAGTCGATTGTTTCTTCGATAGTGTCGTTTACTGAACCCATAGCGATGAGAACGTGTTCAGCATCAGGAGCACCGTAGTAGTTGAAGAGTTTGTAGTTTGTACCGATTTCGGCATTAACCTTGTTCATGTATTCTTCTACAACTTCAGGAATGTTGTCGTAGTATGAGTTACATGCTTCACGAGCCTGGAAGAAGATATCAGGGTTCTGAGCAGTACCCTTAAGCGTTGGATGTTCAGGTGTTACAGCTCTTTCTCTGAATGCCTTTACTGAATCCCAGTCAACCCAGTTCTTGAGTGTTTCAGGATCCCATGTTTCGATTTTCTGAATTTCGTGTGATGTACGGAAACCATCAAAGAAGTGAAGGAATGGTACTCTTCCCTTGATTGTTGAGAGATGAGCAATAGCGCCGAGGTCCATAACTTCCTGTGGGTTTGAAGAACAAAGCATAGCAAAACCTGTCTGACGGCAAGCCATTACGTCTGAGTGATCACCGAAGATGTTAAGTGCATGGGAAGCAATACATCTTGCAGATACATGGATTACGCAAGGAAGAAGTTCACCTGCGATCTTGTACATGTTAGGGATCATAAGAAGAAGACCCTGTGAAGCAGTGTATGTTGTTGTGAAAGCACCTGCTGTCAGTGAGCCGTGAACTGTACCTGAAGCACCTGCTTCAGACTGCATTTCAACAACCTTTACTGACTGTCCGTAGATATTTTTCTGTCCCTTAGCAGACCACTGATCTGTTACTTCAGCCATGACTGAAGAAGGTGTGATTGGGTAAATAGCAGCTAAATCTGTAAATGGGTATGATGCCCAAGCAGCAGCGTTATTACCGTCCATGGTTTTCATTTTTCTAGCCATTTTAAAATTTCATCCTCCTGTTTTTATTAAGTTCATAAAGAAATAATAAAATATTTGTTTATGAAACAGCTTAAGCGTTATATGATTGTTACATAAACGTCAACTATAATATTAACATATTGAAAAGAATTTGTAAAGACCAATATGGCAAAATGTTTGAAGAGAGAGTCTTTTTTTAAAAAAACAGTGAGTAATGTAATTGTCCGAATTTAAAATTGTTGCTAAATATTGCGAATATATGATCAGATTGTACTGTATACTATAATATATAAAAAAAGTGTGACATAATAAAAATATTGAGATACAATTCACAATCAAACGTCTTTTAAACATAAATATCGTTCATTATTTGCAATAATATTAAAAAGTCCACTTGCAAACTCAGCAGTTCGTGGTGATATTAAACAAAAAATATTATTTACTCCAAAAAGTATTGACTTCTTGAGAATTATGGGCTATAATAATGACAGTGTTAAGTTAATATTTGTTTATTAAAATTAACACTCGTTTTGTTGTCTCCTTTCTTTTGTTCTACACATATTTATTTATCTCTTTTTATCTATTTTTTGCAGGGCACCGTTTGTCCTGCATTTTTTTTTGAAATTTACGATAAACCGGAACATAAAGGGTATTGTTTATTGTTTATCGTTATTATAAATATCACAAATCAGGCGGGATGCTAATATGAAAAAATCGTTTGTTTGTTTTTTTACATCGGTTTTATTTTTGATGACTGTGTCATGCAGGGAAAAACCGTTTAAGTCAGATTCAAATACAGTATATGAAACAGAAATAACTGAATTGACACAGGAAGTAACTGATATTTCAGAAGAAACTACGACTGCTGCAGAAGAAACTTCGGTTATAACTGAAACGGAAAATCTCATTGAAACAGAACAGACTTCACAGGATGTCCGGATTCAGGTCTCTGAAAATTGTATGCTTAAGCCGGGAGTCTGGTATTCGTATAATGATAAGAGAAGCAGCTATTATTTTATTTCTCCGGATGGAACAATGGCAAGAAGAGTAGATGTTGCAGATGCTTTGTCAACTGTTTTTCAGTATGAATGTATATCTCCGGAAACGCATTTATACAAGTATTATACATCAACAGGTGCAAGCACATTTACAATTAATATTACCGGTGAAGACACGGCAGAAATGACAGATGCCGACAATACAGTCAGCAGAATGAAATATCGCTCGGATGAAACATTTGAAAAATTCCAGTTTTTTTCGGATGAAGAGCTGCAAAACATGGCATTGACATACTTCAGCACTTATTCTTCCCGAAATACAAACAATCTGCAGAAATACGTTGTTGACAATGAAGATGAAACTGTTGATGTCTATCTGTATGTTTATGCAAACGGTGCACAGAATATTCTCGAAATATATTCGATCGACAGATTCACTGCATCCGGTACCTGTAAAAACGGAGAGATCATAGATCTTTGTATTATGTAATGCGTATAGCCGGAATTATGGTAGAAAAACAGAGTAAAAACTATTGCAAAATTGTTATTCCTGCGTTATAATATCTATATGAGCAGCTTTTAAAAGTTTGCTGCGACAGGATGGAGATTTGATTTATGCCCCGATTTTTTGTAGAAAAAATTGCCGATAAAAAGACTGCGCGTATAACCGGTGAAGATGCATGGCATATCAGCAGGTCATTAAGAATGAAAATTGATGATACTGTTACCGTAACATGTGATGGAATTGATTATTCATGCATAATAAAAAATATATCGGATGAATGTGTCGATGTTGAAGTTCTTTTTTTTGACAAATGCAAATCAGAACCGGGAATAGAACTTACTCTTTATCAGGCTGTTCCTAAGCTGGACAAGCTTGAAATGATCATACAGAAAGCGGTTGAGCTGGGTGCGTGCAAAATAGTACCTGTGCTTACAAGACGGTGTATTTCCCGTCCTTCAGACAAGGATTTTCTGAAAAAGCTGCCGCGTTATCAGAAAATAGCCCTTGCCGCTGCAAAGCAGTCAGGAAGAGGTATTGTTCCTGAAGTAGCTCCTGTGATCAGCTATTCTGTTGCATTGGAAGAAATGAAAAACTCCGATTGTTCTTTGATGCTTTATGAACAGGGAGGGGTAAGATTTTCGGAAGTTAATTTTGAAAATGTCAGAACGGTTTCTCTTCTTATAGGAAGCGAGGGCGGTTTTGATGAAAATGAAGCAGCACAGGCGGATGCGGCCGGAATCAAAAGGATCTGGCTTGGGGAAAGAATCTTGAGATGTGAAACAGCACCTCTGGCAGCTATCTCGATAACAATGTTTCTTACCGGAAATCTTTAAAAGAGAAAGACAGGCGACATACTGCAGAATGTTGACTGAGAGGTATTTTTTCTGCAGAGAACGGAGAAATAGTTATGAAATCTTCATTAATTGGAATTATAGCAGCAGCAGTTGCTGTTTCAGCAGCAGTAGTTACCGTTTTTGCGGTAAAGAAGCACAATGAAAAGAAAAAAAGTTATGATGATTTTGATGATGACTTTGATGATTTCGACTGCGGATGTGACTGTGACTGTGACTGCGACTTTGATGACGACGATTTTGACGGTTTTACATGTGAAGACGAATGTGATATCGATGATTTCGAAGACGACAGAGATATTGACAGCCTTGTGGCAGATGTCAGTGAAGAAGATGAAGAAAATGAAGATGCTTCATCAAACTGATATTGTTCGGTTATGATATTATTGTGGACAGGGCAGAGTCATTCTGCCCTGTTTTAGTGTAATAATGAATTATTTTTGGAGGAACTTATGGCAAAGGAAATAAAGAAAAAGACATTACAGACACCTGTTGGTTCAGATGAAAAGCAGAAAGCTCTTGAGATGGCTATAGCACAGATAGAGAAAACTTATGGTGCAGGTGCTGTAATGAAACTCGGACAGACAACCAGTCTCGATGTTGAAGCGATACCTACAGGTTCAATGAACCTTGATATGGCGCTCGGTATAGGCGGAGTTCCGAGAGGACGTATCGTTGAGGTTTACGGACCTGAAAGCTCAGGAAAGACAACAGTAGCACTTCATATTGTTGCAGAAGCTCAGAAAATGGGTGGAAACGCTGCTTTTATCGATGTTGAGCATGCACTTGATCCTGTTTATGCAGGTGCTCTGGGTGTAAATATCGATGATCTTCTTGTATCACAGCCTGACAGCGGCGAACAGGCTCTTGAAATTGCTGAGGCTCTTGTTCGTTCAGGTGCGATTGATGTTATAGTACTGGACTCTGTTGCGGCTATGGTAACAAAAGCTGAAATTGACGGTGAAATGGGTGATCTGCATGTCGGACAGCTGGCCAGACTTATGTCACAGGCTATGAGAAAGCTTACCTCAGTTATTTCAAAGTCCAACTGCGTTGCAGTATTTATAAATCAGGTTCGTGAAAAAATCGGTGTAATGTACGGAAATCCTGAAACGACTCCGGGCGGACGTGCTCTCAAATTTTATTCTTCAGTAAGAATTGAAGTAAGAAAAGGTGAGGCAATAAAGAACGGAACAGAAGTTGTGGGTGCCCGTACACGCTGTAAAGTAGTTAAAAATAAAGTTGCACCTCCGTTTAAAGAGTGTGAGTTTGACATTATGTATGGTCAGGGTATCTCAAGAGTCGGTGAAGTTCTTGATATGGCTGTTGAACTTGAAGTCATCAAAAAAGGCGGCGCATGGTTCAGCTACAACGATTCAAAGCTCGGACAGGGAAGAGATAATGTTAAGGAGCTGCTGAAAAACGATCCTGCACTTTTGGCTGAGATCGAAGAGAAGATAAAGGAAAATATGAGTAAACTTACAATGGCTTCCGGAAAAGACAAAAAGGAATCAAAACTGAATGCAGCAGCCAATGCGGCAGCAGCAGCTTCAAAGGACAAAGAAGATGTAATGATAAGTGCAGATGACGATTTTGATGAATTTGCACCTGCCGGTGATGATGAATGACGATAAGCTCTGTCAGCCGATACAAGGGTGAAACGTGGGAAGTCATTGCAGACGGACAGAATTATTATTTTAACAGGGAAATAGTTGCAGATCACGGATTAAGATCCGGACTGGTCATTTCCGAAGAGCAGTTTTCTGAGATCATTTCTGCATCAGAAAGAAGAAAGGCTTTGCAGAGGGCAATGTATCTTCTTGATTATCGGCCTTATTCATTTAAGGAAATGTTTAAAAAGCTGTCTGGAAGCTATGATGATGATACCTGCTTTTTTGTTCTTAACAGGCTGTGTGAGCTTGGACTTATCAATGACAGACGTTACGCGTCAAGTCTTGCTGAAAAATATGTTGAAGTAAAAAAATACGGGCTCTTCAGAGCCAAAATGGAAATGAAGAAAAAAGGGCTCACTGACGAAGTTATCAGTGAGGCTCTTGAAAAATATGAAGAAATGACGGATGATATTCTTTTTGAGTATATTTCAAAAAAATATTCTGACAGCTTTGATGATCCTGATAAAATAAGAAAAATGAAAAATTCACTTGTACGTCAGGGTTATGGATATGACGAAATCAACAGAGTGATCAGAAGATTTGAATGTTCTGATCCGGATGAATATGAATAATTAAAGGTGGTTAATTCTGATGCCGGTAAATATTGGTATGGTGTCGCTCGGATGCTCAAAAAATCTGGTTGACAGTGAAAGAATGCTTTATAAGATCAGGGAAAAGGGCTATAAGCTTGTGACTGATCCTGCAAAGGCTGATGTAGTTGTGGTAAATACCTGCGGATTTATTCAGTCAGCAAAGGAAGAAGCTATAGAGACTATCCTTGAACTTGGAAAGCTCAAGGAAGAGGGTACGATAAAAAAGATAATAGTTACAGGCTGTCTTTCTGAAAGATACAGGGAAGAGCTTGCTTCAGAATTTGAGAAAGAAGCAGATGCAGTAATCGGAATAGGCAGTGATGACGATATTATTGATATAATAGATCGTGTTCTTTCAGATGAACGTGTCATCGAATTTAAAAGTAAGCTGGATCTGAAGCTGACAGGAAAAAGAATAATATCCACTCTTCCTTTTTTTGCATATCTAAAGATAGCTGAAGGATGCAGTAACTGCTGTTCCTACTGTGCGATACCGATGATAAGGGGAAAGTTCAGAAGTGTTCCGATGGAAGACGTCATCAGCGAGGCAAAGTGGCTTGCTGAAAATGATGTAACTGAGCTTATAGTTGTAGCTCAGGATTCAACTCGATATGGTGAGGATCTTTACGGAGAGCCAAAACTTGCTGAGCTTCTTTCAGAACTTTGCAAAATTGACGGCATCAAATGGATAAGGGTTCTTTACTGCTATCCTGAACGAATTACGGATGAGCTTATTGATGTTATCGCACGTGAACCTAAGATCGTAAAATATCTTGATATCCCTATCCAGCACTGCGATAAAAAAATACTTAAGGATATGGGACGTTTCGGTGATGAAGAATCTCTTCGTGAACTGTTCAAAAAACTCAGGGAGAGAATTAAAGGCATTATTTTAAGGACAACGCTTATTACCGGATTCCCCGGAGAAACTGAGAAACAGTTTGAATCTCTTGCTGAATTTACAAAAGAGATAAGATTTGACAGACTTGGCTGTTTCCCTTATTCTGAAGAAGAGGGAACGAAGGCTGCGTCGATGCCCGGAATGCTCGATGAAGAGGTCAGACAGCATCGTGCTGATGTAATTATGCAGCAGCAGCAGAGTATCTATGAATCCAATAATAGTAAAATGATCGGACAGGTCGTTGAGGCAGTCGTAGAAGGTTATGACAAGTGGGGCGAATGCTATTTCGGAAGAACGGCAAATGATGCTCCTGATATTGACGGAAAGATATTTTTTGACTCAGCTAATAAGCTGTCAGCAGGACAGTATGTAAAAGTTCGTGTTGACGAATCTGTAGACTATGATCTGATGGGAGAGGTAATAAATGAATCTGCCGAATAAACTGACTCTTTTAAGAGTAATTCTTGTTCCGTTTTTTATATTGTTTTTCTATCTTGAGTGTTTACCCGGAAATATTAATTATATGATCGCTCTTCTGATATTTGCAGCAGCATCTGTTACTGATGCGCTTGACGGACATATAGCGAGAAAAAATAATCTTATCACAAATTTCGGAAAATTTCTTGATCCGCTTGCGGATAAAGTTCTTGTTGCAGCAGCACTGTGCTGTTTTGTCGAAAAAGGTCTGATATCAGCAGTACCTCTGATAATAATCATTTCCAGAGAGTTTATGGTATCCGGTCTGAGACTTGTCACAGCAGGAGAAGGTGTGGTCGTTGCTGCAGGTATCTGGGGAAAGCTGAAAACAGCGTTTACAATGGTTACCATTGTTTTGGTGCTTGTTTTTTGTTCTTTTTCTTTGACTGCAAAATTAAATATAATTACTCAGATACTGATCTGGATATCAACTGTTCTGACAATTATTTCAGGGCTTGTATATCTGAAGGGATACTGGAAATATATTAATACAGACAAATAATAAAAGATAAAATAAAAAAACATTCCGGAAATCAGAAGGAAAATGATTCCGGAATGTTTTTTATTATGAAAACAAAATACAATATAGAGTTGCTTGAGAGAATTTTTGCTGATTTTTCTGCTTATCATAAGTTCCTCTATACTAATAATACAAGTAAGGTTTCCGAAAGGTTACATCATAAAAATAAAAAAGAGTGAATTTTTATTTTTCACTCTTTTTCTTCGTGGTATTCTTATTTTTGTCCGCATTATTTTTTGTTGTAACGCTGCTTTTTTTAACTGTTATGCTTCCGGATCCGAAAGAAAAATCCGGTTTGACAACAGTGTGATCATTGTCAAGAACATTTATAAGTTCAGTTTCTCTTTTATCCGGTGCTATTCTGTTTATAATATATTTACCCGGCTGAGCATTTGGTTTTACTTCGAATATCAGTTTGCAGCAGGTAAAATTATTTTTTGTAACCGGGTGGAAGACTGCAGATTCAGGATTGAAGAAACAAATGGTATCATAGCTTTTATTTTTGATCTTTGTAAGTTCAAGAGCAGGTACCTTATCTCCTTTATCAGAGGAAGATACAGGGAGATTTGAAATAATATTCTTTAATTCAAGAGCAGATTTATCATACTGGATACAGAAAACAAATGCGG
Source organism: Oscillospiraceae bacterium (assembly GCA_045643005.1). Classification (GTDB taxonomy): domain Bacteria; phylum Bacillota; class Clostridia; order Oscillospirales; family Ruminococcaceae; genus HUN007. The sequence continues at coordinate 11,033 of JAZUJY010000026.1, forward strand.
TAAAACCTGTATTTTTTCCTATGTTCATATCGACTTCAACGGTTCTGTCAGAGCTTGTCAGATCGACTGTTGGATTTGAGAAGCTGAATTCGACAAGGCTGTTTTTTTGTCTTTCTTTTTCGACAGGCCATCTTACTATCCCGTCGTCAGCAGTGGTTTCCGATGTTTTTGACACGGATGATGTCTCAGCTGAAGATACAGAAGACGGTCCGGTTGTTGTCTTGTTCTGATTACTGGAATTTTCCGGAACAGAAGAGTTTTCATGAAACTGATCATTTCCCGGGACTTCACTGTTTAACTGGGAAGTGTCGCCGGAAATATCGGCTTCAGATATATTTTCTGTATCAGAATGTGTTTCTGTGGTTGTTGCTTCTGAAGAAACTGATTTACTGTCATGGAACATAATAGTTCCTTTTTTACTGGATGAAATATTGTTTTTGCTTATTGCTGCCAGTATGGAAACGCTCAGTACGATGCCTGTAAATGCCGCAGCGATTGAGAATTTTTTAAAAATAACAAAGATATTTTCTGAACTTTTTTTGATGACAGGTGTATTGATATCATCGTCAGCTTCGGAGGAGATGATATTATTCTGATGTGCTGAGGCTTCTTCTGCCATTTTTTCTGCAAGCGAAGAAATAAAATCTTCACTGAGCTTTTTATCTGAGAATATTTTTTTGTATTCGTCATCAAAATTCATATTCGTATTCCCCCCTCAAAATATCTTTCAGCAGATTTCGTGCGCGTGACAATTGAGTTTTGACGGCATTTTCTTTCTGACCTGTTATATTGCCGATCTCTTTTATACTGTAGCCTTCAAAATAAAACAAATGAACAACCATTCTGTACTTTTCAGGCAGCCTGAATACGGCTTCCTGTACATAGTTGTTGTCCTCGGGTGATTTTACGGAGGGCAGTATCTCTTCTTTTAATTCTGTATTTTTTGTTATCCATGCAGATTTACTCAGATTAATGCACATGTTTACAGTAACTCTGATCAGCCAGGCTTTTCTGTGTTCTTCGGATTCAAAGCTTTCCTGTCGCTGTGCATATTTTAAAAAAACTTCCTGCACTATATCCTGTGCATCCATTTCATTTTTGGTATGCATAAGTGCGATATAGTAAATGTTGTCGCCGTATTTTTTCAGAATGTCACTAAATTCTTTTTTCAACAGCTCAAGCTCAGAAGACATGACTGATCCCCCTTTCACTGTAAAATATCATGAATAAAACAGTCCATGAACATTATAACATGAAAAACAGGGAAAAGCTACAGCTTTTATAACAAATATTTACACATCGGAAAATGAAGGTCTTCTGACCATGGATGATAACTGTTTTTGCAGAGATAAAATAAATTTTATGACATTTTTTGAAACGTTCCGGAACTGAAAACAGGAACCGGAACGAATTTTACATAATAAAAAATATTCCGAGACCGGTTGATTCGGTCCCGGAATATTTTTTATTATGAAAATTTACAAAAAGAAATTGCTTTTGCTTAAAATATGAAGCTAATAGAATACTTATTTTTTATCTGTATAATGTTGGCGCCGTTTTAAAAAACGGGAAATATTTATGTTTTAAAAATACCGGAGTCGCTGATAAAGCGATTTGAATTATGAATTCAACAATGTGATTTTAATAATTGTTATTCCGTGGAACTATAGTAAAAAAATCAGTTTTCCGGGTATTATACACCCTCCTTTTTTACGCTGAAAAGTGATAAAATAATGATTTACGATCATTATAAAGGCCCTTATAACAATAATACAAATCAGTTACTTCAAAGGTTACATAAAAAATAAGATTTTTAGAAAAACTGAAAGAATTTTTTAAAAAACAAAAATCTGTAAAAAATATTATCTGTAAACAATATTTTTTATAATAAAATTTTTTATTCATTAAAAATGTCTATTGTAAAAATATTTTTTTTAGTGTATAATGTTTATTGGTTATGAATAAAATAGTAATAAAAGCATAACAGCAAGAGTAGCGGATATACAAACATTTTCAGAGAGAACTGAAAGGTGAAAGCAGTTTACTGTTTGTTTTCGTGAAGTGCGGCTGCCGGCCCGGACAGGGAAAGGTTTTTCAAGTATCTGTCTGCGTATGTCTGCGTTAAAGACGATTTAAGTTATAAAACGGAGTGGAACCGCGAATATTCGCCTCCTTGCAGCTTGTGGTGCTGCAGGGAGGATTTTTTATGGGTGGTGTTTGAATGTTCAGACAATTGAAAGAAGATATTGCGCTGGTCAAGGAGCGTGATCCTGCGGCAAGAAGTTCATTTGAGATATGGCTTACCTATTCGGGACTTCATGCAGTACGTTCATACAGGGTGGCTCACTGGTTTTATAAAAAGAAGCTTTTTACAATAGCAAGAGTTATTTCACAGATCTCACGTTCTTGTACAGGGATCGAGATACATCCGGGTGCAACGATCGGAAAAGGTCTTTTTATAGATCACGGAATGGGCGTTGTGATAGGAGAAACCGCTGAGATAGGAGATAACTGTCTGATATATCAGGGAGTTACTCTCGGAGGTACCGGAAAGGATAAAGGTAAAAGACATCCTACACTTGGAAACAATGTAATGGTCGGTTCCGGTGCAAAAGTTCTCGGACCTTTTAAAGTCGGAGATAATGTTAAGATCGCTGCAAATGCCGTGGTTCTTGCCGAGGTCCCGCCAAACTGTACCGCAGTCGGTGTTCCGGCAAGGATAATAAACCGTATAAACGAACCGGATGTGGCACCTGTTGATGATCTTGATCAGATACATATTCCCGATCCTGTCAAGCAGGAAATGGAGCGTCTCAGAGACCAGATCAGTGTTCTTCAGAAAGAACTTGAAAAATATGAAAATCAATATAAAAAATGACAGGAGAGTTTTTGAATATGCTTATTTATAATACCATGACAAGAAAAAAAGAGGAGTTTGTTCCAATAAAGGAAGGGACCGTAAATATTTATGCATGCGGACCTACCGTATACAATTATATTCACATCGGAAACGCAAGACCGATATGTTCTTTTGACGTTCTGAGAAGATATCTGAAATATAAAGGCTATAAAGTAAAGTACGTTCAGAATTTTACTGATGTTGATGACAAGATAATCAAAAAAGCAAATGAAGAAGGTGTTCCTTCTGCTGAAATATCAGAAAAATATATTGCCGAATACAAAAAAGATGCTCACGGACTGAATGTAATGGATGCTGATGTTCATCCGAAGGTCACAGAGAGTATGGATATCATTATTGATATAGTAAAAACTCTTGTTGACAAGGGATTTGCGTATGAATCAAACGGCGATGTATATTTCAGAACAACAAAATTCAAGGACTATGGAAAGCTTTCAAAGATGCCTATCGAGGATCTTAAGGCCGGTGCCAGAATAAATGTCAGCGAGCAGAAAGAGGATCCGCTTGATTTTGCTGTATGGAAAGCAGCGAAGCCGGGAGAGCCTTACTGGGATTCACCATGGGGCAAAGGAAGACCCGGATGGCATATTGAATGCTCTGCAATGTCAAGATATCACATTGGAAATACTATAGACATTCATTGCGGAGGCCAGGATCTGATCTTCCCGCATCATGAAAATGAAATAGCTCAGTCTGAGGCGGCAACCGGATGTACACTTGCAAATTACTGGGTCCACAACGGATATATAAACGTTGACAACCAGAAAATGTCCAAATCACTTGGTAATTTCTTTACAGCAAGAGAGGTTGCAGAGAAGTATGGATATGAAGTTGTAAGATATATGATGGTTCAGGCTCACTACAGAAGTCCTATCAACTATTGTGTTGAGCTTCTTGAATCATGTAAGGCTTCTCTTGAAAGACTTTATAACTGCAGAAACACACTTGACGGTGCAATTGAAAATGCAAAGAGCGGATGTATTTCAAAAGAAGCTTCAGAGCTGTTTGAAAGCAGAAGAAAGCAGTTTACAGATGCAATGGATGATGATCTTAATACTGCTGATGCAATATCCGCAGTTTTTGAACTTGTCAGAGACCTGAATACAATGTCTTCTGACAAATCTGTTTCAAAAGAACAGCTTGAAGCAGGTGCTTCTCTTTTTGATGAACTTACAGATATTCTCGGACTTATGTACAACAGAAACAAGGAGGAAGAGATACCTGCTGAAATTCTTGAGATCGCACAGAAAAGACAGGAAGCAAGAAAAGAAAAGAATTTTGCTCTTGCGGATGAACTCAGAAACAAAATAGCAGAGATGGGATATATTATTGAGGAAACAAGACAGGGAACCAAGATCAAAAAGAAACAGTAAGTATTTAAACGAAAGGAATAACATATGAAATCCGGAAAATACCAGAAGAAAACTGCTTTAAATCTTATATTCACGTCACTGGTCGTAGTAACAGTCATTTCTGTGCTGGTAACAGTGATAAACATATTTGCTTCCGGCCGACGTTCTGAACCCATCAATCCTGAGGACGTTACGCTTGTACAGATAGATACCATCAATAAAAAAATACCTGACGAAGCAGAGGTTGCCATTATCAGCACAAATTACGGAGAAATTCGAGCACAGCTTTATCCTGAGTATGCACCGGTGACGGTTGCAAACTTTAAAGAACTTGTTGAGTCAGGATATTATGAAGATTCTTACTTTTATGATATCCGCAAAGGAGTTTACATTTCAGGAGGAAGTACAAACAAGGACGGATCATGGGATAAACTCAGCCAAGAGGAAGAGCAGAAGGAAAAGCTGGAACTTGAGATCGATCAGGATCTCTGGCCTTTTAAGGGTGCTTTCCTGTCAATGGGCGGATTTACAAAAAATATTTTCGGTGAAGTAAAAAAACAGTACGGCGGAAGCAGATTTCTGATCGCTGATACACTCGACTTTGCAGGCGAGGAGAGTTATAAGGAGATCATGTATGAGGGCAAAGAAGGTCAGGATACACGTATAGAGGATGCTTTTATTGAATACGGCGGAATTCCTGATGCGTCACAGCAGCTGACAGTCTTTGCACAGATGTATGAAGGCTTCGATGTTATGGAAAAAATATTCGGTATTGAACTTGATGAAAATTTCAACCCGAAAGATGATGCAAAGATAGAAAAAATCAATATCTGTTCATATAAAGAATCCCTTGAAAAAAAGACGTCTGAAAAATAGCTTTACAAACCAATAATTCTGTAGTATAATATAAGGGTTATATGCATAATGGGAAAACAGATTGTATTATAGATACAGTTTATGAACTAAAGGAGTTACTGAAGATGAATTTTTCAGCTTTAATGAAAAAAATTCCGGCATATATTCTTTGTTTTTCTCTCAGTCTTTCCGTGTTTACGGGATGTGAAAAAAAAGATAAAAATAACGACAGTGATGTTTTGTCGTCATCGTTTTACAGTTCTCAGAAGGGAATGTCAGATTATGAGCTTTGTCTGGATGAAAAATCAGGCTGCAAGGACATTGCCAATTATAAAAAACCCGGCAAAGGTGACGAGATAATAGTTATGACGATCAAAGACAAAGGTGAGATCAGGATAAGGCTTTTTCCTGAGCTTTTGCCGAGAGCCTGCGCAAATTTTGCAGGACTTGTTAAAAGCGGCTACTATGACGGAATTTCATTCCACAGGGTCATAAAGGATTTTATGATCCAGGGCGGTGATCCGACAGCCAGCGGAAAAGGCGGCGAATCGATCTGGGGTTCGGATTTTGATGGCGGTTATTCAAAATACCTTGCAAATGTATCCGGAGCTCTTGCTTATGCAAATGCCGGCGGAACGTCATCAGACGGAAGTCAGTTCTATATCGTTTCAGGAATGAAAGTTACAAAAGAGCAGCTGAATCAGTATGCTTTGACATACGGTATTGAGTTTTCAGAGAAAGCTGAGGATGCTTATCTTGAAAACGGAGGTGCTCCGTGGCTTGACACCGGTGACTATACTGTTTTTGGACAGGTCATAGAAGGAATGGATATTGTTAATGATATTTGCAGCAATACCGAGACAGATGAAGATAACAGACCTGTTGAAGATGTGCTGATCGAAAAGGTTACAATTGAAAAATACAAATAATTTCCTTGATTTTTCCGGTATATTTTTTAATATATCGGAAAAAAGCTGTGTATACAGCCATTTTTGAAATTATCTGACATGAAATATATGAAATCAAAATATGAATCAAACGTATTGTATTTATACGTTTAAGGGGAGAAAATCTTTTGGATAAGTTTGTAGTAAGAGGCGGAAACAGATTATCTGGGGATATTTTCGTAAGCGGGGCAAAAAATGCAGCAGTAGCTATTATTCCTGCTGTTATTTTATCAGATGAACCGTGTATTCTTGAAAATGTTCCGATGATTAGCGATGTGTCCATAAGTCTTAAGATACTTAAGGAAATGGGTGCATCTGTCGATATGATCGACAAAACAACTTTCAGGATCGATGCAAGCGGACTCAGAAATTATACAGTTCCGTATGAGATGGCAAGAAAGATGAGGGCATCATACTATTTCCTCGGTGCCTGTATCGGAAAATTCAGAAAAGCAATGGTTTCAATGCCGGGCGGATGTCCTTTGGGCAGCAGACCTATAGACCAGCATCTTAAAGCATTTACGGCTCTTGGAGCAAGATGTGAGCTGGACAACGGAATTATCAATGTTGAAAGTGATGAACTTATTGGAAATCAGATATATCTTGAAGTAGTATCTGTTGGTGCAACCATAAATGCGATATTAGCTTCAGTTAAGGCTGAGGGTCTTACGATCATTGAAAATGCAGCAAAAGAACCGCATATCGTTGATCTTGCAAACTTCCTTAACTCAATGGGTGCAGATATCATGGGTGCAGGAACAGATGTTATTAAAGTCCGTGGTGTAGGTTATCTTCGCGGAACGACATATTCGATTATTCCTGATCAGATCGAAGCAGGAACATATATGGTAGCTGCTGCTGCGACAAATGGTGATGTTATGATCCACGATGTTATTCCAAAACATCTGGAATCTATAACTGCAAGACTCAGAAAGATCGGCGTAAATGTTGAAGAATTTGATGATGCTGTACGTGTATGGACATCGCCGGATAAGCCGCTTGTGAAAACAAGTGTAAAGACAATGCCTCATCCGGGCTTCCCTACAGATATGCAGCCGCAGATCGCAACACTTCTTACTCTTGCCAAGGGCACAAGTATAGTAACTGAAGGCATCTGGGACAACAGATTCAGATATGTTGAAGAGCTCAGAAGAATGGGCGCAGATATTTCAGTTGAAGGCAAGGTTGCTGTTATCGAAGGTACAGGAAAGCTAAAAGGCGCTCCTGTCAAGGCATGTGACCTCAGAGCCGGTGCTGCACTTATAATTGCAGGACTTGCTGCAAGCGGAGTGACTGAGATCGAGGACATTTATCATATCGAACGAGGATATGAGGAAATGGACAAAAAACTCAGAGGAATCGGTGCTGATATAGAAAAGAGATATTATCCGGGAGAGTCTGTTGCGAAGATCGGCTGATCGGGGGAAATAAAATGAACGGAGTTTATCCGCTTTTTAGTTCAAGTAAAGGTAATTCAATATATATCGGAAATGAGGAAAGAGGTATCCTGATAGATGTCGGTGCGTCGCTCAGACGACTCACCGGTGCTATGGAAAGATGCGGTCTTTCCCTTTCTGCTGTTAAGGCAGTCTTTATTACTCATGAGCATTCGGATCATGTCAGGGGACTGTCTGTTTTTACAAAAAAATATTCTGTTGATGTTTTCGGTCTGCCGAAAACGATAGGCGTGTTAGCTGATCTAAATATGATAAATGAACCTTCGAAGGCAAATATAATTTCAGATTCTGTCAGGATCGATGATATGGTGATAACTGCTTTTGAAACGCCTCACGATACAGAGCAGAGCTGTGGATACAGAGTTGATTTTGATGACGGAAGCTCATGTGCCGTATGTACTGATCTCGGTCATGTGACGTCATCTGTAGGCGAAGCACTCAAGGGTGTTAATACAGTACTTCTTGAATCAAATTATGATGATACTCTTATAGAGACCGGACCGTATCCGTATCATGTCAAGCAGCGCATATGCTCGGATCATGGACATCTTTCAAACCGTGCGAGTGCTGAACAGGTAAGAAAGCTTGTTGAAACAGGAACAAAGAATATTATTCTAGGACATCTGAGCCAGGAAAACAACGCTCCTGTTATTGCTGAACATGCAGCGCTCAGAAAGCTTTCGGGATTTGAGAGAGACAAGGATTATATTTTAAAGATCGCTTTGCCGGAAACGACGGGAGATATGGTGGTGATTCAGAGATGTACAGTATAAAGCTCATTACAGTCGGAAAGCTTAAAGAAGAGTATCTCAGAGCAGCAGCGTCCGAATACAGCAAACGTCTGCAGGCGTTTTGCAGTCTGAAGATCATTGAGGTAGATGAATGCCGTCTGTCCGACAAGCCCGGTCAAAAGGAAATAGATAACGCTCTTGAGACTGAGGCAAAAACAATAATGAAGCATGCATCAGGTTATATTATTCCGATGTGTATTGAAGGAAAACAGATAAAAAGCAGTGATTTTTCCGAAAAGCTCTGCAATATTGCAGTGTCAGGATCGAGTGAGATAAGTTTTATTATAGGCAGTTCCTATGGATTGTCAGATAAAATAAAATCCATGGCTGATTTTAAGATGTCTATGTCTGAAATGACTTTTCCACATCAGCTTGCCAGGATCATGCTTCTTGAACAGATATACAGGGCTTTTATGATTTCGTCAGGAAAAAGTTATCACAAATAAAAATACATGTACCGTGTACGTCTCAGACGAAGTACACGGTACTTTTTTGGCATTGATGATTATAAATCGTAAAATTACTGTCTTCAAATTACTGTGGCAAAAACAGTACGTAGGATTGCTGATATGAGGCAGCCGGCTTTTAAACAAATATTTCAACTTTTCAACATTTTATAATGTTGAAAACAAAAATATCCCCGGAAATAACTCTCCGGGGATATTTTTTAGTTATATGAGATAAGCTTATCAGCCCATTACAATTTCAACCTTGTGTGTTCCGTTTTCAAATACAGGGAGAACGTTGCCTTCAACTGCATTTCCGTCAACAGTAACGCTCTTTATACCCTTGCATACGTGATCAGGGTTTTTGATATTGATATCATAAGTAGCACCACGGTATTTTCTTGAAGCTGTGAAGCCGTCCCATTCGTGAGGGATGGAAGGATCAACTTTAAGTCCGTCAAAGTCAGGCTGAACACCGAGAATGTACTGTGAGATTGCTACCATGTTCCATGCAGCAGTACCTGTGAGCCATGAGTTCTTGCCCTGACCGAAGTTTTTGCCCGGTCTTCCGATATCAGCACCGGCATCCTTACCGCCGATCATCTGACCGTATACATAAGGTTCTGTCTTATGTAAGTCAGAAGTTTCTTCTGTGTAAGCAGGAGCTATTTCTGAGTAGTATTTGAATGCCTGATCGCCTTCGCCTGCATAAGCAGCAGCACAGATGATCCATGCGTTGTTATGTGTGAATATTCCGGCATTTTCTTTGTATCCGCCCGGATATGTAGAAATTTCACCGTATTCTACGTAGTACTTTGTGAATGCAGGGTTGTTAAGAACAAGACCGTGCTGTGTATTAAGTCTTTCATCTATTGACTTGAGTGTTTTAGCTGTAATATCCTTGTCAAGACCTGACATGATGGCAAAGCCCTGTGGTTCGATGAAGATCTGTCCTTCTTCACATTCCTTTGAACCCATCTTCTTGCCGTTTGCATCATAAGCACGGAGGAACCAGTTGCCGTCCCATGCAGAATCCATCATGTTCTTCTTCATCTTGTCAATTTCAGCCTGAGCCTTTGCAGCTTCGTCATCCTTGCCTAAATGCTTAAGGATGGAAACGTAATTAGGTCCTGCGTATGTGAAGAGTGCTGCAACGAATGCAGATTCAGCAACCTTTGAGTAACCGCCTTCAGCAGCGAACTTTGGATTTGTATATGTCTGGAAGCTTTCGCCCGGTTTGTCTGAGAAGCATGAAAGGTTGATACAGTCATTCCAGTCAGCTCTCATTGCAAGCGGAAGTCCGTGAGGTCCGAGGTTGTTTACGATGTGGTAGAATGAAACCTTAAGGTGTTCAAGCATTGTCTGAGCCTTGGACATGTCGTTGTCGTAAGGTACCATTTCGTCAAGAATTGTCCAGTCGCCTGTTTCCTTGATGTATGCTGATACTGAAAGGATGAGCCAGAGCGGATCGTCTGAGAAGTCACCGCCGATGTCTGCATTACCCTTCTTGGTAAGAGGCTGATACTGATGTTAGCATCCGCCGTCTGGGAACTGTGTTGTAGCGATATCGATAATTCTTTCTCTTGCACGTTCAGGGATCTGATGAACGAATCCGAGAATATCCTGGTTGGAATCTCTGAAGCCCATTCCACGGCCAATTCCTGATTCAAAGTATGAAGCAGAACGTGAAAGGTTGAATGTAACCATACACTGATACTGATTCCAGATGTTTACCATTCTGTTTACCTTGTCTTCAGGTGTGCATACATTGAGGATTCCAAGGAGCTTGTCCCATGCAGCTTTAAGTTCAGCAAGACCTGCAGCAACCTTTTCAGGTGTGTTGAATTTTTCCATCATAGCCTTTGCTTTTACTTTGTTGATGGTCTTTCCGTCAGCTTCAAATTTTTCAGCAACAGGCATTTCAACGTAGCCGAGGATAAAGATGAGAGTTTTGCTTTCGCCCGGAGCGAGAGTGATCTCTTTATAGTGAGAAGCAATTGGTGACCAGCCGTCAGCAAATGAATTTGTTGCTTTGCCTGCAAGAACTGCTTCAGGATTGTTGAATCCGTTGTAGAGACCGATGAATGAATCACGGTCTGTGTCGTAACCGTCTATAGAGTCATTTACAGAGTAGAATGCGTAGTGATCACGTCTGTCTCTGTATTCTGTTTTGTGATAAATTGTTGAACCGTCGATCTCAACACGACCTGTTGAGAAGTTTCTCTGGAAGTTTGTGCAGTCGTCCTGGGCATCCCATAAGCACCATTCTGCAAATGAGAAAAATTTGAAGGACTTTGCAGCACTGCCTTCGTTTGTAAGAACTACCTGCTGAACTTCTCCGTCATAGTTCTGTGGAACAAAGAATGTTGCTTCTGCTTTGAGGTCATTTTTCTTACCTGTGATAACGGTGTAACCCATACCGTGACGACATTCGTATGAATCGAGTTCTGTTTTTACCGGGGACCAGCCGGGATTCCATACTGTACCGTTGTCGTTGATATAGAAATAACGTCCGCCCATATCGATCGGTACATTGTTGTAACGATATCTTGTTATTCTTCTGAGACGAGCATCTTTATAGAAGCTGTAACCGCCTGCAGTATTGGAAATCAGAGAGAAAAAACCCTGTGTTCCGAGGTAGTTGATCCATGGATAAGGTGTTCTCGGGGAACTGATTACGTATTCTTTGTTTTTGTCATCGAAAAAACCGAATTTCATATTTTTACTCCTTACATAATATTTTCCATTTCGTACGTAGTTTGATTACAAACGATTAAGTCGATTATACCATATTTTGCGGATGTTTTCAAGTCTTTGGGGAATTATTTTAATTACAAATTTTTATTGGGGGTTTTGTTTAATTGTGAGTTTATGGGAGAAAACGCAGGGCAGGGCTGCCGCCCTGCACCTTCGCGATTATATTGGCATTTGGGTTTTTGTTGTTGGAAATTGTCAGGTGATAGCAGGGCTTTGCGGTCGCCCTGCACCTTCGCATTTACATTCGCATTTATGGGGGTAAATGGTGGGGGGAGTGAGGGAGTAAAAAAAGGCAGGACTGGATTGAAGAGTCCTGCCGGTGAAATATTCAGATTATGCGTTGGTGTAGAAGTGCTGGAAGAGGGTGAAGGATTCGTTGGGGGCGATTTCTTTGTAGCCGGAAACGTCTGCGGGGAGGGAGAGGTTCGGGGCGTTTATCATGGCTGTCATTGGTTCGGGGCAGAAATAGCCGTTTGAACCCTGGTCGTTCCAGATGATCCAGAAGTTGTAGCCTTCAGATACCTCGTAGAAGATCTTTTTGCCGGTTTTGATGTCTTCGGCTATGATTCCGTTGAAGGGCTGACCGTTTACTGTGAGTTTTCCTGCAGTGTACATGTCGTTGTCGAGGTTCTGAAGAACTGCCTGCATGGAATTGTCAGTGTATTTTTTGTCCCATTCGGATAGTTCAAGAAGGTTTTCTGTCGGAAGGCATCTCTGATTGAGTTCACATCTTTTTACTGCCGGAACAAGAAGTCTTATATCTGCAGGATCGGCACCGTCTGCAAAAGGTGCTTTCATTGCTGTGTGTGAACCGATCGAAAGAGGGAACATTTTGTCAGAATTGTTGGTGTAGCAAATGTCCTGGACTAAACCTTTGTCTGACAGTGTAAATGTATATTCAACTGTGAATTTTAACGGGAAGTATTTGAAGAATTCATCTTTTTCAGTATATTCAAATTTTGTTTTTACCCATGCCGAACTGCTGTCAGAGCTGTGTTCAACTACTTCGAAAGTTCTTTTATGAACAAAACCATGGATATGGTTGTTGTAATGATTCTTTTCATTTATCGGAAAATGATACTCTGCATCTGATGTTTTAAGAATACCGTCAGCAAGTCTGTTCGGAAAGAAAAGTGTCGGCATTCCCCAGACTTCAGGAGAGTTTTTGATAACTTCCGCTTTATTGCTTTCATTAAATCTGAAAAATTCAACAGAGTTGTTTGTGTTTCTGAGACGGATGACGTTGCATCCGATTTCGTATGCAATGAGTGCCGTATAACCTGCGGCATTCAGTTCAACGCATGGCGTTCCGTTAAAATCTGTTATTTTAGTGCTGTTCATATTGTATTACCTCACTGTAAAAGTGTTTATAGTTTAAAATGATATATACAAAAAAATAAATGGTCGAAAAACGGCCATTTATTATTATTTGTTTTTTTTGATTGTTTATAAAAAAGTTTTATTTGAAAACATCAAGATTTACTGCACCAACAATAGGAAGCTTGTAAGCTTTGCCTATGATTGCCAGAATAAAGTTTGCAAGTGCAAGAGCTGAATAGCAGAGTGAAAGCAGCAAATTCAAAATGCCTCCGATAGCCGGAATATGTCCCAATATCTTTGCAGCTATCATAATAGCGACATCAAAAAGAAGAATAGTAAGTGTCTGGTTTGCAAGCCATTTCAGATACTGAGAATCGTGCTTTGTAGCAGCAGGAAGCCAGCAAAGAATCGGAATAGATGTTGCGATAGCTTCTCCGTGATTCTGTTTCATATCCTCCGGATCAAACTGATCAGTAATGTCTTCAAGTTTAAATAATGCATTAGAATCAAATGCCATAATTGTTACCTCCTTGATAAGTGGAAAATACTCAATTTCCATTAATTTATATCAATATAATAACACATACGATTAAAAAAATCTATAAAAATCACATTAAAAAAATATTAAATATCAAGTTTGTAAAAAAAGACAAATATTGAATAACTAATTTGTGCAGTAATTTTACTTATTATCGAGTTCTGAAATTATTCTGACAAAACTTTCGAGATCTGTGAAATCTTTATATACAGACGCAAATCTGATATATGATATTTCATCAAGCTTTTTTAATTCTTCAAGAACTATATCACCGATCTCGGCTGAAGATATCTGGTTATTAAGATCATTTGCAAGCGTGTTTTCAATTATATCGGCTATTTTTGTGACATCATCGGCTTTTACAGGACGCTTTTTGATTGCCGTGCAAATTCCTGCTACGAGTTTTTCTCTGTCATATGGTTCAAAGGAACCGTCTTTTTTGTTTACAAGAAGCATGGGACGCTCAACTATTTCGTAGGTGGTAAATCTTTTCATGCAGTTGGTACATTCACGTCTTCTTCTTTTTTTTGATTCGACAGGTCTTGAATCAATAACCTTTGTGTCTTCAAATCCGCAAAACGGACAGCGCATATGATCATTCCCTTCAGTTTGTATTTTTTATTATTTTTTCCATATAGGTGAAGCCTCCGAGAAGATCATTCAGATCGCTGTAATTGTGTCGGTAGAGTTCAAGGAGGACTGCTCCGTTATAACCGTATTTTTTTAATACTTCAAAAAAGCTTTTCATATCAAAACTGCCTTTTCCGGGGATCATACAGTCGCTTTCGCTGTTGTGATCGCTCATATGAACATGAACAATGCTGTCTCCCAGTTCGGATGCTATGTTGATCGGATCTTCACCTGAACGGACTGCCTGTTTTACGTCCAGAACAAAAAAAGCTTTTTCTTTAAGAGCAGATTTCATTGATCTTAAAAAAGAAAGGCTTCGGCTCTGACATCTTTCAACATTTTCCTGTGCAACAGTGATTCCGAATGATCGTCCCAGTTCATAGAGCTTAAGGTATCTTTCGAAATACAGTTCAATATCTACGGCTGTCTTGGTCATATTTCCATGAAAGACAAAAATATTTGCAGACAGTATATTCATTGCCTCGAAAAAGTATTTGTAATATTCAAGCATATCACTGACACGTCTTTCATATGATGAGAAAAGCATCATAGGTTCAGAAGGACATGTATAAGGATGCAGTGATATGCATGCTGCATCATGAGAATCAAGTTCGTTTTTCAGCATTTTGATATATGCTGTGTCAAGTTCACTGTGTGTGTTGACAAACAGTTCTGTATACTTAATTCCGCTATCCAGAAGATTTTTCAGAGCATCCTCAAGAAGCTGAGGATAAAGACTGGCTGTGGATATTCCGGCTTTCATTTTTTAAGGAGCCCCCCAATAATCGCGTATTTCATTTTTGATTTTTTTTATTATAACACAAAACCGCCCTGAAAAACAAGGCGGTTTGATAAATAATATTTAATTATGTCTTTAAGTTAAGCTTTTGCTTCTTTTTTTGCATTTTTCTTTGCGTTCATTGAAACCCAGAGACAAGGAGCAAGGCACATTGACGAGTAAGTACCTACTGTCATACCGATGCTGATCGGAATTGAGAAGCTTAAGATGTTTTCAACGCCGCTCATTTTAGCAACGATGGAAATGATGATCATGGTTGAAACAGTTGTAACGGATGTTCTGATCGAACGTGTTATTGACTGTGTTGTGCTGACGTTTACAAGTTCATCGATCGAAGCTGAGCCCATGATCTTTCTGTTTTCTCTGATACGGTCGTAAACAACGATTGTGTTGTTTATTGAGCATCCGAGGATGGTAAGAACAACAGCGATAAAGTTTGCATTGATCTCGAATCCGATAATGATATAAGTACCGTATGTTATGATGATATCGTGAAGAAGTGCCATAACTGCACAGAGACCTGATGACCATCCGCTGATCTTTTTAAATCTTATTGCGATGTAAATGATAAGGATAAGTGATGCGAAAGCTGCAGCTACGATACATTTTACAAAGAAGTTTGTACCTGATGATGCTGCAACACCTGTTGAGTCAAGTATGGTAAGCTTGTTGTCAGGATATTTTTCAGTAAGTGAATCCTTGATTATGTTCTGTGTTTCAGCCGGAATACCTTCAGAGATGGAGATAACAAGTTTTTTGTCATCGCTCTGGAACATATCACCCTGCTGAACGTTTGCGAGAAGACCTGTCTTTTCCTTGATATCATTTGCAACTGCATTTGAATCGATCTCTCCGGTGAATGAATATGAGATCATTGTACCGCCTTTGAATTCGATTGCTATCTTAACGCCGAAAAACGACGCTGCTATTGAGATGATGATCAGAAGTGAGGAGATGATGTAAAATACTTTTCTTTTTCCGGTAAAGTTGATCGTTTTCTTTTCTTTTACCGCTTTATCTTTTGTTTCTGATGCTTCAGCATCAGTCTTTTTGATTTCTTCAGACATTATTTAACCACACCTCCGTAAAGTTTTCTGTTCTGGAATATTTTGAACTTGGAGAGTGAACCAAGCATGAGCTTAGATGCCAGAACACCCATGAGGAAGTTAAGGATCGCACCAACGAGAAGTGTGAAGCCGAATGAGTAAATGGTTCCTTCTGTTGTAGTACCGAACCATCTGAATATAAAGCTGAATAATTTAGCAAAGAAGCTGTCCGGAACACCGAAGGCACCCATAAGGATCACTGCTATGATGATAAGTGTTACGTTTCCGTCGAAAATAGCGGAGAACGCTCTGTCGTAACCTGCTTCAAGAGCTGTGTTAAGCTTCTTGCCTGAACGAAGTTCTTCCTTTATACGTTCGCCTGTGATGATGTTGGCGTCAACACCCATACCTATTGCAAGGATGATACCTGCGATACCGGGTACAGTAAGTGATGAGCTCGGCATAAATCCGAAGTATCCTGATACACATGCAAGTGTTGCTGTGACCTGTCCGGCAAGACCGATAACTGCAACAAATCCGGGGAGTCTGTAGAGAACGATCATGTAAACTGCAATAAGTGCGAATGAAATAATTCCTCCGAGGATCATTGCGTCAAGTGCGCCTGAACCAAGTGTAGGAGAAATTGTTGAGAAGCTTGATGTTGTAAGTGAGAACGGAAGAGAACCGGAGTTTATCTGGTCAGCAAGCTTCTTGGCGTCATCATAGGTTTCAAAGCTTCCTGAGATGGTTGCTTCTCCTCCCGGAATAGCGGACTGAACTGCAGGCGCAGATATCATTGTGTCGTCCATCCAGATCGAGATAACACCCTTTGAAGGAGCAAGCTCACTGGTTGCAGTGGCGAATTTTTCCTGACCTGACTGTTCTCCGTCGGAGCCTGTTTTTGTAAGTTCGAGAACAACAACGTATTCTATGGCACCGGACGTTTCATCCTGATGACCTGATGCATAAGCATTTGCAACGTCTTTACCTGAAAGAATGATCTCACCTGAAGGAATGGTGTTTCCATCTGCATCCTGTGTGGAATCACTGCCTTTTCTGAATGTCAGCATTGCAGTGCCGCCGAGTTCCTTGACAGCAGCTTCAGGATCAAAGTTTGATTCTGAGGATTTCCATGGGAAACGAACGATAACGGTATCGTTTTTCTCATCAACATAAACGTTGCTGTCTGTAATACCGAGTGATGAAAGTCTGAGCTTCATGATCTCCTTTACGGAATCGAGCTGCTCAAGAGTTGCGTCAACACCTTCAGCCGGTTTGAATGTAACGTCAACACCGCCCTGGATGTCTATGCCGAGTCTGATGTCTGATACGCCTTTGATATATTTCTTGGTTTCAACATCGCCGTACATGGTTTTTACGCCAAAAATTGCTGTGTATGAAAACAGAAGAATAATTAAAAAGACGATGAAAAAGACGGGCTTTTTAATTTTTTTCACGATTTAACCTCCAATTGTATATTTTTGCCGTACAATAATTTTCCGACAGTTATAGTAATTATATGATAAATACAATAATAAGTCAATAAGTATATATTATTTTTATTTATCATGAACTATATAAACAAAAGTAATTGATAAATGTCACAAAATATATCAGACATTTATTTCAGCTGTTTCATGGAGCTTGTCTTTGTTTGCTTCAAGAACCGGAGCTACACAGTCTCTTAAGAACTCTGTGACCTGTTCGGAGCTTCTTCCGGTAAAGCTTTCAGGTTTGAGAATGGTGTCAAGTTCTTCTTTTGTGATCTTGAAAAGCTCGTCGTTTAAGATCATGTCACAGAGGTCGTTTTCAAGACCGTCTTCTTTGACATGCTTTCCTGCGACCATAGAGTATTTACGGATCTTTTCATGAAGCACCTGTCTGTCTCCGCCCTTTTTGACAGCATTCATCATTATGTTTTCTGTTGCCATGAAAGGAAGTTCACGCATGATCCTCTGACGGATGATCTTTGGATAAACTACGAGTCCGCTTGTTACGTTGATCATTATGTTGAGTATTGCATCAGCTGCAAGGAAGCCTTCAGCAACAGATATTCTCTTGTTTGCTGAATCGTCGAGAGTTCTTTCGAACCACTGTGTTCCTGCTGTGAATGCAGGATTTAAGCTGTCTATCATAAGATATCTTGCGAGTGATGTGATTCGTTCGCATCTCATAGGATTTCTCTTGTATGCCATTGCGGATGAACCGATCTGACCTTTTTCAAATGGTTCTTCCATTTCCTTGAAGCTCTGAAGGATTCTCATGTCATTTGAGAATTTGCTTGCTGACTGAGCGAGACCGCTTAATGTGCTTACTATCTGTGAATCTATTTTTCTTGAATATGTCTGACCTGAAACGGGTACCACGCCGTCAAAGCCCATTTCTTCAGCTATCATTTTTTCAAGCTCTTTGATCTTTGCAGTGTCACCGTTAAAGAGTTCAACGAATGAAGCCTGTGTGCCGGTCGTTCCCTTTGAACCGAGGAGCTTCAGGTTTTTGATACGGAATTCGATCTCTTCGAGATCCATGAGAAGTTCATTGATCCAGAGAGTTGCACGCTTTCCTACTGTTGTAAGCTGTGCAGGCTGAAGATGAGTATATGCAAGTGCCGGCATGTCCTTGTACTGGTCTGCAAATTCCGAGAGCTGAGAGATGACGGTAATGAGTTTTTTGTAGATTATGTCAAGAGCATCACGCATGATAATGATGTCTGTGTTGTCGCCAACATAGCATGAAGTTGCGCCGAGATGAATGATGCCTTTTGCATCCGGGCATTCAAGACCGTAGGCGTAAACATGAGACATAACGTCGTGACGGCAGACTTTTTCACGTTCTTTTGCTGCTTCGTAATTGATATTGTCGATGTTGTCCTCGAGCTGCTTTACCTGTGCTTCAGTAACAGGGAGACCGAGTTTCATTTCAGCTCTCGCAAGAGCGACCCAAAGTCTTCTCCATGTTGTGAATTTTTTGTCTGCAGAAAAAACGAACTGCATTTCCTTGCTCGCATAACGAGTACAAAACGGACTTTCGTAGCTGTTTGTCATTGAAAAAACTCCTTTTATCTTTATTGATTGAATTTTATGCACTAATACTTTTATTCTATCATAATTTTATTTTGAAATCAAGTGAAAATTAGATGTATGATGTGAGCGGCAGGGCTTTGCGTCCACCCTGCATCTTCGAGGGTAACTGTGTTTGCTGATCGGATCATTTTGGGAGACGGGCTTCGCCGGAGTTAAGGCGGGCAGTGGTTTTATCGGGGAAGCGGACGATGAGGCGGCATGAGTCGTCTATACCTGATGCGATGGCTTCGCGCTCTGTTCCGTCGACTGTTACGATCACTTTTTTTCCGGTTATCCATGAGCGTGATTTGTAGTTTTCAAGAAATGAACGGTCGGAAAGACGGTGGTAGTTTTTAATAAATGATGCGAGTATTGCAGCGGCGGTCTGAGAACGTCTGATCTTTATTCCGGTTTCATCCTCAAGCGATGAGGCGGTCTTCAGCAGTTCGCTGTCAAATATATCTTTTACGGAGCCTGTGTTTATTCCGATACCTACTATTATGTAATTAAAGCCTGAGGTTTCACAGCTTATTGATGCTTCAGTGAGAATGCCGCATATTTTTTTGCTGTTAAGCATCAGGTCGTTTACCCACTTTATCATTATTTTTCGTTTGTAAAGATTTTCAACGGCTTCTGCGGCTGCTACTGCCGTATAGGCTGTCAGAAACTGTGATATTTCAAGATCAAGATCATTTTTTAAGATAATGCTCATGTATATTCCGGTATTTTTCGGTGAGCAGAATGTTCGTCCGAGTCTTCCTCGTCCTGCAGTCTGTTCATTTGCAAAGACTGCTGTAAAATGTTCGGCTCCGTCTTCCGCAAGCTTTTTTGCATAAGTGTTTGTGGAGTCTGTGATGTCGATAACCACCGGTTCTGCTTGTATGGAGTACTCTTTCAGATATTTTGAGATCTCATCAGAAGAAAGAATGTCAGGGATCTCTGTTATCATGTATCCTTTGTTATTGATGCCTCTGATAACATAGCCTTCGTTTTGAAGTGATTTTACTGCTTTCCAGACTGCATTTCTTGATATACCCAGGTTCCTTGCGAGTCTTCCTCCGGACAGATATTCATTTTCAGACTTTAATAATGCTTCAAGTACTTTTTCTTTGGTGCTCATGATGTTATCCTGCCTTGTTTATAATATTTCCCATGTCGGGACCAAATGTTTCTGTTTCATATTCCAGACAATAGTATAACACATATATATACATTTGTCATTGCTTTTTTGAATTTGATTTTTAATTGTTTAAGTGTGTGATAATTTTAAGATCATTTTCATTATTTATTGCAAAAAAAAAACGACAAAGTTGTAGATTTTTATGTTTTATTTATAAAATGATATTGAAATTTGTTTTGTCAAGTAGTATAATTAAAATGAATTATTATATGACATGGAGATTAAAAGTAAGGAAAACAGGGGTGAATATATGAAAACATCAGTGAATGAATTAAAAAATGGTTTGTCAGCGATATTTGATGTTTTGTGGATGGTCGATCTGAACAGCAACAGCATTGATGTCATTTTTGACAGATTCAGAACGGAATTGCAGGATAAAACATTATCCTATACAGATTTTTGCGAGCAGTATGCAAGGCAGGATGATGCCTATAAAAAATTATGCAGTTTTCCGGACACAGACGCACTGTCAGAGATATGCATTCAGAAAAAAGCAGAATATCATGACTTATGTCTGAATGTGGAAGGAGTTCCTGTATGGTACAGGATTTGTTTTTCTCCTTACGGTGAAGAGGAATATGACAAAAAGATCATGATAACCATAAAAAAAGATGATGTAAGAAAACGAAAAGAGATATTTAACAGTGCTCTTTCTCAGAATTTTGATTATGTCATCTATCTTAATACTGCTGAAAATACATATATTATTTATCCGGGAAAAGGAAACGGAGGACAGAATATTCTGCCTTCTCTCGGAAATGATTATGATAATGATATAATAGCACTCAACAAAAAAACGATCGCTGATTATGATACTGACAGAGTGAATGCTGAGCTTTCGCGTTCATATATCAGAAGATCTCTTATGAACAGAAGCACATATGAGTTTTATTCGGACTGCCTTGAAAACGGCGAATATCATACCAAGGTGATCAGGATGTCTCTTTTAAACGGAGATCCCGAATCAGATGTTACGATCATTACGTGCACGGATGTTACAGATGACAGAAACGACAGAAGAATGGCACTGACGACCGCTCTTGAAAATACCACGATCCATAATTTCTGTTTCTATATAAAAGAAAACCGATGTGAATTTCCTGAAAGAACGATAAAAAAATATGGATGCAAGTCGATCTATACAAACATGCCTTATTCGTTTATGAATGATTTTGTATGTGAGGAGGACTGGCGTTCGTTTGCGGAATGCTATGATATCATAACGAGCGGCAGCGGAAGAACATCCACATGTATTTTCCGTACAAAAGACCGTAAGCTCTGGCTGAAGCAGACACTTACCATTGTTCCTACGACTATTAAAGATGTAAATGTTGCGATAGGCATCATTGAAAATATAACAGATCAGAAAAAAATGATGTATCGCGCAGAAAGGGATCTTCTCACCGGACTGTACAACAAGACCTCGGCAATGTCAAGTATTCAGCGAATACTTCAGCATGATGAGGATATGCTTCATGTGATGTTTGTTCTTGATCTTGATAATTTTAAGCTTGTAAATGATATTTACGGTCATACAGCCGGAGATCAGATATTAAGTGAGCTTGGTGCGATACTGAGGTCATTTTTCAGAAGCAACGATATTATTGCAAGATTCGGAGGCGATGAGTTTATACTCTTTATCCCGAATATTCGTGACAGAACGATAGCAGTCACAAAAGCACGAAAGATCATAGATGCAATAAAAAATAATCTCGGAAATGAATATCCGAAGGCGTGTATCACAGCAAGCATAGGAATAGCATATTCTCATCCGGGACTGAACGCAAAATCGTTTTTTGAACTTGCGGACAAGGCACTTTACAAAGCGAAGAAAGCCGGAAAAGACAGATTTTGTATTGCATGTGATGTTCACAGTTCTGTCAAAGGATAAAATACAATTAAATAAAAAATATCAGGCAAAATTCATTTCAGTGGAAAATGAATTTTGCCTTTTTTTGTAAAAATGATGTCATTCATACCATTTTTCTGCATAATAGGAAAAAACTATTGAAATTTGAAAAATATTCCTGTAATATAAATACGTCCTGCAGAGAAGGATAAAAATGTGAACAAAAACGAAAACCATAAATTCAGACAGACGGCAGGAAAGGAGGAAAAACATATGCTGAAGCTGAAGCTGGCTGTACTTGACGGCGACAGGATATATCTTGAAAGAATGGGCGGATTTTTACTGAAATACTATGCTGACAGAATCGAGGCACATATGTTTTCAGAAAGAAAGGATGCTATAGAAGCAGCAAAGGAGGAGAGATTTGATATTTTTCTTGTTTCCGCTGAATACAAAACAGCCTGTGAATTTCTGAATGACAGACGTCTGACCGTATTTTTGACTGACACCGCTGATATCACGGAATATAATGGGATACCTGCTGTATACAGGTATCAGAAGGCCGGTGCTGTAATTTCCGGGATACTGGATCTTTATTCGGACAGACTTTCCGAATCAGCATCAGTCAGCAGAAGCAGAAAACAGAATGGCAGGCTAACGCTTTTCCTTTCAGGAAATGAAGGTGCGGGAGCATCGGCTGTATGTGCAGCATTTTGCGAATATCTTGCATCAGGCAGAAGAAAGACTCTGTATCTGAACCTGAAACAGACAGGATCCGCAAATGATATTTTTGATGATCCGACGCCCGATGGTTCGCTTACTGATGTGATTTTTGCATTGAAAAGCAAAAAACCCGGAATTTCTCTGAAGCTTGAAAGTCTTTTGAGAAGAAATGAAGACGGGATATGCTTTTACAGAAAATGCCTGAACTGTCTTGACTATTCCGAGCTGTCCGCGGAGGAACTTGATATTCTTCTGAATGAAACAGGTTCACTCTTTGATGATGTTTCTGTTACCTGTGATTTTGATCTGTCTGACAGGTTTATTCGTCTTGTGGAAAGGGCGGATAAAATAATTATGGTGACTGCTGATGATGACAACGCATCAGAGATCTTAAAAAGAAAGAAGGAGATAATGAAGGATATAGAAAAAAGAAGGATAAAAAATATGGCTGAAATAAATCTGATAGTAAACAAGGCTTTTTCAGACAGAAGATGCGATGATGATATTCGTGTTCTTGGTTCATTACCTGTGTATGATCCCGGAATGAGTGAGCTAAGCAAGATAAGAAGCATATCAGCATCGGGAATATTCGAAGGACTGTATTCGTAAGGAAGGGAGATGACAGACGTGGAAAGAATGACAGACAGTCAGATCCGTTCAATGACAGATGAGATAAGAAAATATGTAATGGAGAGCCCTGATATTTCAGATCTTGATGATGATGAGCTTTATTCTCTTGTGGAAAAAACGGTTAAACAGAGATCGCTTGAAACGGCACTTTCAATAAAAGAAAAGGTCGGTATTGCTGATGATATTTTCAGTTCCATAAGAGGCTTCGGAATTATAGATATTATTATGAAGGATGACAGGATCACTGAAATAATGATAAACGGCAAAGACAATATTTTTATTGAGAAAGAAGGAAAACTGTCAAGGACCGGAAAAAAATTTGAATCAGAAGAGATACTGTATGATCTTATACAACGCATAGTGTCTTCTGCAGGCCGTGAAGTAAACCAGGCCAATCCGATAGTCGATACCAGACTTCCGGACGGCTCAAGGGTAAATGTTGTTCTGCCTCCGCTGTCACTTTGCGGACCTGCAGTCACAATAAGAAAATTTTCATCCGTACCGCTCAGCATGAAGGATCTTATTTCCATGGGCTCGGTTTCCGAAGATGCCGCAGGAAAATTAAAAATGCTTGTTGAAGCAGGATACAATATTTTTATCAGCGGAGGTACAGGCTCCGGTAAAACCACATTTTTAAATGCTTTGTCCGGGTTTATTCCCAAAAACGAAAGAATAATTACTATTGAAGACTCAGCCGAGCTTATGATAGAAGGTGCAGAAAATCTCATAAGTCTTGAAACAAGAAATGCAAATACATCGGGAGCCGGACAGATAACGATAAGGGATCTTATCAGAAATTCACTGCGAATGAGACCTGACAGGATAATTGTCGGTGAGGTGAGAGGTGCGGAAGCACTTGACATGCTGCAGGCGATGAATACCGGTCATGACGGTTCTCTGTCTACAGGTCATGCAAATTCAGCAGGTGATATGCTCGTCAGACTGGAAACGATGGTGATGCTCGGAGCGGAAAATCTACCGGCTAATGCGGTCCGCAGACAGATAGCTTCTGCCGTGGATATAATAGTTCATCTTTCCAGAATGAGAGATCATACCCGAAAGGTGACTGAGATATCCGAAGTTACCGGGATGGAAAACGGTGAAATACAGCTTTCAAAACTGTATGAATTTGAGGAGTCAGATGAAAGTTCAAATGAAATGGTGGAAGGATCACTTAAAAGAACAAAAAACAAAATGAAAAATACTTTTAAGCTTGAACGATGTATGATAACGGAAACGATATGAAACACAGAACGGATAAAATAAACAACACAGAGGATATCCCCCGCCTTTGCCGGCGGCAGGTCCTTTCTGACCGGACAGCCGGAGCACGGTCTCCGACCGGTCGGAAGCGATCCTGCAAATCGCCTCTGCTTGTCAAAAGCAGAGCTTTGAAGAAAAAAACGGATTATTCTTGCTATAAAATGAACGCAAAGGAGACAGCAATAAGCATTTTTTCAGGATTTTCGGGAGGAACGGCGGCATTTTATATATTTTTCGGAAAAATGCTTCCTGCAGTGGTTTTCGGTCTAATTGCTGTTATTTTTGCTCTTAAAAAAGGAAATAATTTTTTTAAGGACAGACGTAACAGAAAACTGCTGTCAGAATTTAAAGATTTTCTGGAAATGTACACAGCGTCACTTTCGTCAGGAAAAAATGCAGTATCCGCTCTGGCTGAAACACAGTCAGATCTTGAGGTACAGTATGGCAAAAACTCGGTTATGGCAAATGAGCTTAAAACAGCGCTGAATGAGGTATATAACGGAGGAATTCCTGAAACTGCGATATCTGACTTTGCGGAAAGAAGCGGAATGCAGGATATAAAAAATTTTGCGGAGACATTCAGACTGTGCAGAATAAGCGGAGGAGATCTTAAAGAAGCTGTGTCGTGTTCATACGGCATTCTTTCTGAAAAGACCAGGATACGCGGTGAGATCGAGGTCATAGTATCAAAAGGAAAAAATGAAATGAAAATAATGGCGTTTCTTCCGCTGGCTGTTGTGCCTGTTATGAAAATGCTCGGAGAAGGAAGCGGACAATCGGATCCTGCCGGAATTACTGTCAGGATCGTTGGAGCTTTGATAATAGCAGCTGCTTATTTTATAGGACTAAAGATAACTGATATAAAGATATGACCGGATCGGAAAGAGTGAGAAAATGATAAGGATATTATTGTTTGCCGCAGGCTGTATACTGTCTGCAATATGGTTATTTCTTTATTTAAAAAATATGAATAAATATAAAGAAATAACCGGTTCAAAAGCGGCAGGAGAGTTATTCGGAAGTGATGCATTCTGCGTGGGCTTTGCTTTGATGAAAATACTGAAGATAAGCTTTAAAGACAATGCTTCTTCCGAGAAAATGATGCTGATCTCCGAAGTGTACGGTGAGCAGTATGCGGATTTTTACAGCTGTCTGTTTAAGGGCGCTCAGATAACGTATTCCTGTACGGTATTTGTCTTCTCGACCGTTATGGGTGCGGCAGCAGATAATGCAGCTTTTACAGCAGCCGGATGGATCGCTTCTTTTTTGCTGTTGTTTTATCTTGATGAGAATACAAGGAAGAAAGCTGTGGAAAAGCGAGAGGCTGTTCTGTATGAGCTTCCGGATATGATCTCACATCTGGCACTTCTGGTAAGATCGGGTATGGTTCTCAGAGAAGCGTGGGTAAAAATATCTGAATCATCCGATTCTGTTTTATGCCGTGAGATGAAAAAAACTACGGAGGATATCAGAAACGGAGTTCCTGAGGTACAGGCACTGATGAAATTTACGGACAGATGCCGGACGAGAGAGGTCAGAAAATTTGTAAATTCTCTTATCCAGAATCTGAAGAAGGGAAACTCAGAACTTGTGTATTTTTTAAGAGCGGCAGCATCTGAACAGTGGGAGGAAAAAAAGAACTATGTCATGAAAAAAAGTGAAATGACGGAGCAAAAGCTGATTTTCCCCATGCTGTTGATCTTTGCAGCCATAATTATGATGGTCCTTGTTCCTGCTCTGTCAGGAATGACAAATATAAATTAATGATCAAAAGGAGAAAACGATGGAAAATAAACTCATTTATACTATTGCATCAGCAAATATTTTTATGGAAAGAAAAATAAAAGGCTTTTTAAAAAAAGAAGACGGAGAGGTAAATCTTATAGCAGCAGTATTGCTTATAATAGTTGCGATCGCGCTTATAGCGATATTTAAAAAGCAGATAACATCTCTTCTGGAAAGTCTTCTTAAGAAGATAACAAAACAGGCAAATGATATCTGATAAAACGGCTGCATTTGCGAAAGACGGTACAGGGACAGCTTCGGTGATCGAAGCTGTTCTTGTGTATCCTGTCGTTATTCTGGCATGCTCCTTTCTGATCTATTCATGTCTTTTTATGTGTGAGGAAAGCATGCTCTGTGATATGGCACAGAAAACAGCCGAATGCAGAGCAGAGATGATATCTTCCGGTGAAACCGGGCTGTCTGAGCAAAAAAGCAGGCTGACGGCTGAAGACATACGGAAAATATATGACAAAAAAAGGAAACGGTCGTTTGAGGCTTCGGAAAATGAGTTAAAACACCGGACTGAACAAAAGATGAAAAAAATGCTTTTTTATTCGGATAATATAAAATGCGTGATCAGATCGGAGTCTGTGCTTAATGGAAACAAAATAACTGTGACACTCGAACGAATTATACATACTCCGGGAATACTGCGGCTTTTTTCGAAAGATGACATAATAACGGAAAAAGCATCTGCGACAGAGGTCTCTTCTGACTTCTGCACGCTTTTGTCGGCAAATAAACTGATAGAAAAAGCAGCAGGCAGCGATAACATGTCTGATGAAAGGAATGGCAATGATCTGAAAGATGAAGAACAAAAATGAGAAATCAAAATATTTTGAATCCGGCTCGGTCGTGATCGAAGCCGCTCTGGCGCTCCCGCTTTTCATGTTCGGTTTTCTGTTTATTCTGTCATTTATAACCGTCATGAGAGCAGAGAGAGCAGTTCAGCTCGGGATAGACAAGGCTGCAGCTGATATTGCTGCATATTGCTGCCTGACAGGAGAAACGGCAGAGCTGTATGAAAAAGATCTGTTTGAAAAGACTCCTGAACAGATATGCAGGATAATTTCTTCTGAAAAAATCAGGGAAAATGACAAATACGGACTGCTTAAAAAGACGAACGGTTTTTCTGTAAACAGTATTGATTTTTCAGGCTCGGATATCATGAGTGAAGATGACAGGATAAAGATTCAGGCAGAATATGAAGTGCGACCATGGACCTTCGGAGCGTTCGGCGGCAATAATATAGTTCTTAAAATGAAAAACAGTGCGGTAACACGTGCTATGACAGGAAATAAATCCGGCTCTTCAGATGATTCGTCGATATGGCAGGAGCTTCCGTTCAGAAGAGGTGCGTTGTGGATAAAAAAAATAAAGGAAGAAAACAGTGACAGGGCAGTAAAAAAAGGATATGGGATAGATCTGTATTATGAGGAGACCGGAAAAGTATCACAGGTTTTTTCTCTTGATCTGTTTTCACGTACATATTCGGAAAAAGACGGCTCTGATGAAAATGACGCCGGACATTACACAATTAAAAATAAAAATGTTGAAAACAAGATCCGCGAATATGCATCGGAACTTCTGAAAAATACAGAAAAATACGGAGACAAGGTATACAGGCATATGGAAAACGGCACCGGGAAAAAATGCGATGGACCATCTGAAAAGCCGGAGCTTATCATAATAGTACCCGAAGAGGTAAAACAAAATCAAAAAATGAAAGAATCTTTTGAAAATATCGTCAGTAAGGTTACAGTATGTTATGAAATAACCGTAAAGACGGTATTCAGAGAAAAGGCACTGAAAGGCGGATGAAAATGAAAACAATGATAACAGGAATGGCAGCGGCATTATTATCTGTGCCTGTCTGCATCAAGTCCGGATCTGAAGAAAAAAACAGGAAAAATGTGTATACGGGCATGTCCGGATACATCATGTTTTTTGTGTTTCTGATATGCGACTTCATGATAATCAACAGGATGAAAAGCAGCGGATACAGCATATATACCGTTGTAAGTTCTGTGCTTCTTACAAATGTCATGTTTGTACTTGCACGTACTGATATCAGAAAACGGATAATTCCGAACAGGTATCTTGCCGGTTTGCTGATATTAAGGTCAGTTATACTGTTCTTTTCCCTGGTAAGTCCGGAAACAGCATTATATTCTGCTGCGGATTCGGCTGCAGGTCTGACGGCCGGTTTTGTTATCACACTGATAATGTATATTCTTTCAAAAAACGGGCTTGGAGCGGGTGATGTCAAAATGTTTGCGGTCATCGGGTATTTTGCGGGACTGACGGGAATTCTGGATATTTTACTGTATACCTGTATATTTTGCTTTCTGTTTTCTGCGCTTTTTCTGTTGCTGAAAAAATGCTCGTTAAAAAGCAGCATTCCCATGGCACCGTTTGCCTTTGCAGGTACGGTATTTTATTTTGCGTTTATGGTCTGAGGCAATGCCGTGAAAAAGATAAGAACAGGAATGGTGACCTGCTTTTTACTTGCTTCAGGCTGTATTTTGGCTGCGAATAATATTTTTAACCAAAATGATGAAGCACAGCTGAGAAAGCTTGAATATATAAAAAAAGCTGAATATCACGAAGAAAACAAAGCGTATATTACTGCGGCAGAATATTACGCCAAGGCTGTTGAATGTGAACCTCAGAATACCGGACTGATGCTTAAGACAGCGGAAAACATGCTTTTGTGCGGCGACGATGAAAATTTTGAAAAATACTGCAGAATGGCTGAAGAACTTGGTGATGCTGAAGCATATAAAGCGGAAATAAGAAATAAAATCGATGAAAAGGATGCAAAGGGTGCATATCAGATATTTTCCGAATTGGATGAAATGGTGTATGATGAAGAACTCAGAGAGCTTGAAATGCTTTTAAAGTATTCATATGAGGAAAGCTTGATGAGCTATGAGGACATGAAGGGCTTCAGAAACGGAGTGACCGCAGTAAGATCAGATGGAAAATGGGGGCTTGCTGACAGGGAAGGATATCCTGTATGTGAATGTATTTTTGATGATGCAGGAGCATATTGCAGTGAAGAGGACATTTTCCCGGTATGTTCCGGCGATGAATGGTATTTTGCTGATGAAAAAGGAAACAGAAAATATGTTCCTGAGAGGAGGTACAGCTTTCTCGGAGCTTATTCAGAGGGATATGCGCCGTTTTCAGATGGAAAAAAATATGGTTACATGACCCTTGACTATGAGGAAAAAAATCTGATATATGATTTTGCCGGAGCCTTTTCCGATGGAGTGGCTGCTGTTTCAGAAAACGGTAAGTGGTATCTGATAGGAAATGATCTGAAAAAAATATCAGAGGAAGAATATGACTGCATTCAGACGGACAAATACGGTTTCTGTTCGGAAAACGGAATGATCAGAGCAGTGAAAAACGGGAAAACAGAAACCATATATACAGACAGAGCTTCTCATAAAGCTTCTGTAAATTCGTCCTTGGATCTGAAAGTTTTTTCTGAGAATGACAAGTTCGGATATAAAAATGAGTCAGGATATATCGCCATAGATCCGTCTTTTGATGAAGCATTTGGTTTTTCTGATTCCGGAAGCGCCTGTGTCAGAAAAGGGGACAGCTGGTATGTTCTCAGGCTGATAAATTATCCGGACTGAGCGCAGGGACATAACCTGCAGCCTGTTTAGAACGGATAACATCTGTGTTGTTCAAAGCTCTGCTTTTAACAAGCAGAGGCGATTCGCAGAATCGGTTCCCGCTCAGTCGGAGATTGTACTCCGACTGTTTGGTCAGATAGAACCCGCCGCCTGCAGAGGCGGGGGATATCCTCTGTGTTGTTATAGACAATAACGGAACAAACCTGAGAAATATATTTGTGTAGAAATTTTAAGAACCTTATGATATAATATATTTGTTTGTTTAAATTTTAAAGCAAAGGGTGGCTCCGTTTAACTATGATATATTTTGACAATGCATCGACCACAAAGCCGGCCGGAGAAGTTACAAAGGCAGTGTGCAGCTGCATGGAGAATACTTTCGGAAATCCTTCGTCACTTCACATTCTCGGGGTACGAGCAGAACAGGTCATGACTGATTCAAGAAAGGCACTGGCAAAGGCTCTTGATACTGATGAAAACTGTGTTTACTTTACGTCCGGTGCGACTGAGAGCAGTAATCTTGCAGTCAGAGGTGCAGCCGGAGCATACGGAAAAAGGAAAAAAAGAGTGATCACAACGACTGTTGAACATTCATCTGTAAAGGAGGCATTCAACAGACTGGAAAGTGAAGGCTTTGAAGTTGTCAGAGTAGCACCGGGAAAAGACGGTATCTTTCATGAAGAAGATTTTACTGATGCTGTGGATGAAAATACATGTCTTATAAGCGTGATGCTTGTAAATAATGAAACCGGAGCTGTACTGCCGGTTGACAGGATATTTTCAAATGCCAAAAAGAAAAACAGGGAAATAGTAACGCACTGTGATGCGGTCCAGGCTTTTATGAAGCTGCCTGTGAGACCGGACTTTCTCAAAGCCGATCTGATATCGATGAGTGCTCATAAAATATACGGTCCCAAGGGTGTCGGTGCGCTGTATGTCAGAAAAGGGATCAGACTTACTAAGCAGAATCTCGGCGGAAAGCAGGAAAGAGACATGCGAGGCGGAACAGAGGCTGTTCCTTTGATAGCAGGCTTTGGTAAAGCAGTATCGCTGCTTGATGGAAACATGAACGAGAGAATGGCTTCCATTAAAGAAATAAATGATTTTCTGAGAAACAAACTGTCACAGACAGACGGTATAGTCATAAATTCTCCTTCGGACGGTGTTCCTTATATTCTCAATTTTTCTGCAAAGGGAATACGTTCGGAGATAATGCTTCATTATCTTGAATCAAAGGAAATATATGTTTCCAGCGGTTCAGCATGTTCAAAGGGAGCAAAGAGCGGAGTGCTCGGACAGTTCGGTCTGAGCCGTGAGCTGGAAGACAGTGCCGTTCGACTCAGCTTTTCCCATGAAAACACATTAAGTGAAGCTGAGCAGTTTATCGAAGCTCTGAATGATGCTGTGAAAAAAATAAAAAGAAAATAAAGCTTGTCTTATTTAGACAGTGTTTTGAAAGGAATTAATAGTATGAAAGAGATCATTCTTGCAAAATACGGCGAAATAGCGCTGAAGGGACTGAACAAAGGTTCATTTGAAGGCCTTCTCATGAAAAACATTAAGCGCAGACTGAAGTCACTTGGTTCGTTTCAGTGTTCAAGACAGCAGTCAACAATTTATATAGAACCTCTGGATGAAAATGCAGATCTTGAAAAAACCGTAAACAGTCTCGCATGCGTTTTTGGAATTGCTGCCATAAACAGAGCGTGTATTCTTGAAAAAAATTTTGATGCTGTTGTCAGCGGTACACTTGAATATCTTAATGATGTTCTTGAAAATGCAAAGACGTTTAAGGTATGTGCAAAGCGCGCAGACAAAAGCTTTCCGATGAATTCACCTGAGATATGCAGGGAACTCGGAGGAAAAATACTCGAAAAATTTCCGCATCTTTCGGTTGACGTCAGAGATCCTGAGGTCGAAGTAACTGTTGAGATACGTGATACCAACGCATATGTTCATAACATTACTGTCAGAGGGGCAGGCGGTCTTCCTGTCGGAAGCAGCGGAAACGCAATGCTTCTTGTATCAGGCGGTATAGACAGTCCGGTAGCGGGATACATGATGGCGAAGAGAGGTCTTCATATTTCTGCAGTTCACTATGTAAGTCCGCCTTATACGTCAGAAAGAGCACGACTTAAGGTTGAACAGCTCTGTGAAAAACTGACATCCTACTGTGGCGATATTGCGTTTTACTGTGTTCCTTTCACTGAGATCCAGGAGGCTATAAAGGATAACTGCCCTGAGGAGTATTTCACCATAATCATGAGAAGACTTATGATGGAGATAGCACAGAGACTGGCAGTCAGGGAAGAAGCACTTGCTCTTGTTACAGGTGAAAGTGTAGGACAGGTCGCAAGTCAGACTCTCAAGGCTATAGCATGCACTGACGCTGTGTGCAGAATGCCGGTATTCCGTCCTCTTATCGGAATGGATAAAACAGAGATAATAGAAATTTCCAGAAAGATCGATACTTTTGATATCTCGATACAGCCATATGAAGACTGCTGTACAGTTTTTACTCCGAAGCATCCTAAAACAAGACCTGAGGTTGAAGATGTTGAAAAAGCACAGGCCGGTTTCGATTTTGAAGAAATGATAAAAAAAGCAGTTGAAGATACAGAAATGAAAATAATAAAGCTGTAATTTTGTTCACAATGAGTTCAAAAAATGTTATCAGTTATTTAACTTGATTTAGTTAATGATGCTGTGCTTTTTAACATTACAACTTTGTTGTTTGTACATTTTTACGAAAATATACGCTGAAAACTTGACAAAGATACTGAAGCAGTGGTAAAATTGTTAATATTGAGTGATTGTATTCGTATGTAATATTTTACGACGTTTTTTCACTTTTTCATGCTTATTTTAGAAGAAAATGATACATAATATTACAAAATATAATTCAGGGAGCTCATTAGTATGAGTAGAAATTCTGATGATGGACAGGAAGTATCACAAAAGTTTTCATATTTTGATGTTTTGAGAAGGATCTTTCCATGGAAAGGCGATTCTGTGAAAGAAATGATCCGAAAAGTGTTGTTTCTTGTTGCAATTGTAGTTCTTGCGGTTTCATCCGGACTTATTTTTGATTATTTTTATCAGAATTACAAAAACAAAAAAATGTATGATGAGATGAACGATTTTGTTCCTCAGATGGCAGAACTTATAAATCCGGATATAGATAACAGTTCAGAGGACGGCGAACTTAACAGATATGTTGAAGATTTGAGAAAATTCTTTTGCAACACAGATCTCATCGGATATATTTCCATAGACAATACTGAGATCAGTTATCCTGTTATGCAGACAAAAAACGAGGGTCTGAAGGATTATTATCTTGATCATAATCCGAAAAGGGAAGAAGCCAAAGCAGGATCAATATACATGGACTGGAGAAATAATATTGAACCTGACAGCCGTTCAGGAAATCTGATCATATACGGTCACGAAATGCATGACGGCAGTATGTTCGGAAAGCTTGACAAATTCAAAAACAGTGATTATTTTATGGATCATCCTGTTGTGACCCTGATGTCGAGATATGATGTGGTAAAATACAAAGTATTCGGTGCATTTTATGCAGACAGCGGCGAAAAGGGTTATGACTGTGATTTTTATTATATAGGTCCGGTTGATTTCGGATCTGAGGAAGAGTATTTTGAATATATTAATCAAATTAAAAAACGTACTCTTGTAAATAATGATGTTGATATGAAATATGGCGATGAGCTTCTCATACTTTCTACCTGTGCAACGAACTATTATAACGAAGCCAGATTTGTTGTTGCTGCGAGAAGGATCAGAAAAGGTGAGGATCCGTATGCAGGTTTACAGAACTGTAGAGAAAATACCAATGCATATATGCCTCTTGAATGGTATAAAAAATACGGTGGACAGGGTTCGTTTGATGAATCGTTGTTTACACCGTACAAATAAGAATTTATTCTATTGAAAAAAGGGAAGTTATAATTTATTATGAGTAAAAAAAAGATCGCACTGATCATAAGTTCAGTGGTAGTTGTTTTTACGGGGGTCGCTCTTGGTTATGTATTTACACACAAAAAGGCAAATGATACCGATGTTTTAGAGTACAAGCCAAAAGCTGAGGCAACAACTGCTCCTGAGGTTACTGAACCTGAGGAAACCACAGTATACTATCCTCCTTTTGTAAACGGACTGAGCATGAAAGCTCAGGAAGCTTATCTGAGCAATCCAGATACGGTAGGCTGGATCAGACTTTCAAATACAGTAATTGACTATCCTCTGGTAAGAGGAACAGATAATGATTTTTACATAAATCATAATTTTGACAAACAGCCGTATGATGCAGGCTGGGTTTTTATGGACTACAGAATAGATTTCGGTCCTGATATTTTTTCTGACAATGTAATTACATACGGACACAATATGGCAAACGGCACTATGTTCAGTGACATCAAAAAATATCAGAGAGACGTAGATTTCTATGAAGCCAATCCGATTATTGAAGTCAGCTCACTGTTTGCTGACTATCAGTATAAAGTTTTTGCATTTATGCTTTGCAACGGTGTACACGGTTCAGATTTTGAGTTCTGGAATTATATTAATTTTAACTCAAATCCGAAGGATCCGTGGTCACTTGAAAATTATCTTGCAAAGATAGATGAAAAATCACTTATTACCACCAATGTCGACGTCAAAAAAGGTGATAAATTCCTTCTCCTTTCAACGTGCAACAGTGGTGACACAGAAGATCCGACAAGATTTGTGGTTCTTGCAAGAAAAGTAAGACCGGGTGAGGATGCTCTTGAAGGTACTAAGGGCAGTGTCAGAAGAGATCGATAAGTCAGATTTTCGGATAAGTGAAATTTAATTAATCCCTTAAACAGGGTGAATGGAGTTTTTTATGAACGAACAATTACCACTGAAGCGTATTTTCAGTGTACTAAGTGCAGGAGTTCTGGCAGCAGCCGTTATTTGTGCACCGGGTATATCTGTCAGTACAGCTGCTGGTGATCTGAGTCAACGGACTGCATCAGAAATGCAGAATACGGAAGAAACAGATGAAACAAAAGCAGATGCCTCGGTCAAAGCGCTCAATCATGAAGAAAACAACAGAAAAGAAAACGAAACAACAGAAAAATATGAAGCACCGGTTTGGAAAAAAGCCGGTTTGTCAGATTACAGAGAGCCGCTTGAGCTTGATGAACTTATTCCGACTGCAGTTCCGGATGATCAGGTTCAGGCAGATGCTGCTGCACAGCAGGGCGACGGCTCGTATGTGATCAATGTTAACGCTCCGGGAGCTTATACACTTCCTTCAGCACAGGGCTTGTCGTCTGAACAGTATGAACCTGACACATTTTATATCCGGTCATACGGAAAGGGCCATGGCGTTGGAATGAGTCAGAACGGAGCAAACAGCTATTCAAAATATCTCGGATGGAATTACGGACAGATCCTTGCTCATTATTATCCGGGAACCACTATCGAACACAGAGCCGGAGATGGT
This sequence comes from Oscillospiraceae bacterium, assembly GCA_045643005.1. Taxonomy (GTDB): domain Bacteria; phylum Bacillota; class Clostridia; order Oscillospirales; family Ruminococcaceae; genus HUN007. Next base: position 46,524 of record JAZUJY010000026.1, read on the forward strand.
ACTGAAACGATCACAGTCAAAGGAGTTACCGGCAGTGTAGTTGATGTTTTGTCAAGGGTATGTGAAGCCGAAGTCGGTGCATCTTTTTCAGATGAAGCAATAAAAGCACAGGCAGTCGCAGCGTATTCATTTATCAAATACTATAACGGCTCAACGGACGGAATGTCAATTTCCAGCCGTGCACCAAGTGAAAGAATAGTAAATTTAGTTAGAGAAGTTGCGGGTGAGGCATTATATTACAACGGTAATTATGCACTGGCAATGTTTTGTGCTTCAAGCGGCGGCTGTACAGCATCAAACAAGGATATCAACTATGAGGATATCCCGTATCTGCGTTCAGTTGAATGCGATATTGATGCAGTATATGATTCTGAACATTACGGCAAGCTTGAAACACATAGTGCTGACTGGATATATAACAAGCTGGTAGATACTTATCATGTTTCTTTGTCCTATGAGGACCGCGATTCATGGATACAGCTTGTCCCTGGCGACGGCGGATATATCGTGAAGGTTATTATCGGAGGACAAAAAACAGTAAAGGGATATGATTTTGCACAGAATGTTCTTGGTCTGAGAACTCCGAAATTTACTATTGAACATACATAAAATTATTTAGAGAAACACTGGTCTGACAGAATATACGGCTTCGCCGGATATTCGGGCATATGGGATCAAACAGTTTATCCGGTTGCCTTTGTACTATCAATGCTTCCTTAGCAGTCATTAAGCAGTTCTGAAATATTCTTAAAATGATTTCAGAACTGTTTTTTTATTATTTTAAAGGGGTGAAAAAAGTATGAATATGTATGAGATCATATCTAAAGTTAAACGCGGCAGAACGCTGGATGAGTCGGAAATAAGGTGGCTTGTGGACGGCTTTGTAAAAAAGGAGATACCTGATTATCAGATGGCCGCCTGGCTTATGGCTGTCTGCTTTAATCCGCTGTCTGAAAAGGAAACGGTTGAACTGACACTTGCAATGCGTGATTCCGGAGATAAAGTTGATCTTTCAGGGATAAAAGGAGTAACTGTTGATAAGCACAGTACAGGCGGAGTCGGGGACAAGACCAGTCTTATTATCGGACCGGTGGCTGCAGCATGCGGAGTTTACGTTCCGAAAATGTCCGGAAAGGGACTTGGTCATACGGGCGGTACGATCGATAAGCTTGAAAGCATTCCGGGGTGCAGCACAAATGCAGATATGAAGGATTTTATTTCTTGTGTGAACAATACAGGTTTTTCAATCGTTTCACAGAGCGGAAATCTGGTTCCGGCTGATAAGCTCATGTATGCTCTGAGAGATGCTACAGCGACCGTTGACAGCATCCCTCTCATATGTTCAAGTATTATGAGCAAAAAGCTTGCAATGGGTGCTGACTGCATTCTGCTCGATGTCAAGATGGGAAGCGGCGCATTTATGAAAAATGAAGAGGACGCTGTCAGACTATCTGAACTGATGGTGTCTGTCGGAAAAAATGCAGGAAAAAAATGCATGGCAGTAATAACAGATATGGGTATCCCTCTTGGAAGAGCCGTAGGAAATTCTCTTGAGGTCATAGAGGCGGTAGAAATACTGAAAGGAAAAGAGAAGGGAAGACTGTACAAGCTGTGCATGGAGCTGTCAGCAGACATGCTGTACATGGCCGGAGTCGGCACATTTGATGAATGTCTTGATAAGGCTGAAAAAGCTATATCATCAGGAAATGCTCTCGAAGTGTTCAGAAATTCGATAAAGCAGCAGGGCGGCGATGTACGTTTTATAGATGATTACAGTCTGACAGACAACGCTGTGTACAGATATGACGTGCTCAGCAGAAAAGAAGGATATATCGGCATAACTGACAGCGAAAAAATCGGACTTGCTTCTCTTGCCCTGGGTGCAGGAAGAAAAACAAAAGAAAGCAGTATTGATTATTCTGCCGGTATCATACTTGAAAAGGAATACGGAGAACATGTAGGCAAAAATGAAAAAATAATGACTCTCTGCACTTCCTCGAAATGCGATATTGAAGAAATAACAAAAAATCTTCTTGACGCTGTGGAAATATCAGATGAAGTGCCGCCGGAAAGAAAAGTTGTACTTCGAACAGTTTTGTAAAATAATATTGACAAAGGCAGAAAAACAGATTAAAATAATATCATAGCTTTGAATTAAAAGAAAACAGGAGGTAATATTATTATGAGTTTTTTTGATAAAGGAAAAATGTTTGCAGAAAAGGCCGGAGAAAAGATAGGAAAAGCGGCTGACAGTGCAAAAAGTACAGCAAAGCTTACAATTGAAAAACAGAAGCTGAAAAATCAGATCAGTTCTGAAACCAATTCAATTAACAAAGCTTATTCAGATCTTGGAAAGAAGTATTATGAACAGTCAGGGATGAATCCTGCTCCGGAATATGAATCATTTGTTAATTCGATCAGGGATTCATTTGAGAAAATAGAGGATCTTAAGCTTCAGATCCAGGCACTTGAAAATGATAATACATGTCCACAGTGCGGTGCTCCGATGAAAAAAGATCAGCAGTTCTGCCAGGCTTGCGGTGCAAGACAGGATGGACTGACGGATGTTCCCGACGGCAGTATTGAAGTAGCTGCTGAAGTAAAAGATGCAGCAGATAATTATAATAATCAGTTCTGATAAAAAGAGCGGCATTTTCTGCCGCTCTTTTTTTGAGAAAATCAAATGTCTGAACAATTAAAGTTCAGGTTTTAATGTACTGTCCGGTATTCGGACCGGCATGAAAATCTTAAAAAAATGCCTTTTTACTGCTATAATTTTCAGTGACAAAATGTATAAGACCATGTCGTTGAAGTGTACGAAAATTTCTATAAAACTTGCTTTTGAATGACTGAAGTGGTATAATATTATTAGACAAAAGAAACAAAAAACACTTGAAAAAATACTTGTGAGTCTACAAAACGACATATATTTGTTAAAAAGGAAATAGAAATGCATGTAATGCATTTTGAGAGAAAAAGTAACAGTATCCGGCGGTCGGAGCGTATTGCTTTTTTATATCAGCCATAGGGTGCGAGGACTGAGAACTTTTGTTTTTGGTCCTTGCGGTACCTTGGTAAAAAAGTATCCGATCGTTTACCGGTATTTGATTCACGGATATTTATATTTTAACAAATATTAAGAAAAATGTTCCGGACGGCATCAGGCTGTTCGGAATATTTTTTGTGTTCAGATTGACAAATCAGACAGTATGTGATATGATAATATCGTTATAACAACACAGAGGATACCCCTCGCCTCTGCTTGTAAAAAGCAGAGCTTAAAAAATACTTCAGGGTATTGTGAAATTCATGACCGGTGGTGAAAGGTCCTGCACCTCAAGTCCACGAGCTCAAAAAGGCTGATCTGGTTTGATTCCAGAACCGACGGTAAAGTCCGGATGAAAGAAGTTGTATCAGAAATTATTTTGACACTCCGGAAGTATTTTTCAGAGTGCCTTTTTTTATTGTTGTTTGATTTGATAATATCCGAAAGAAGATGATCCTTTTTGTCAGCTGTGGAAAAATATATGAATATGGCGCTGGCGCTTGCGGTAAAAGGAATCGGATTTGTAAATCCGAATCCGCTTGTCGGAGCAGTCATAGTAAAAAACGGCCGTGTGATCGGGACGGGGTGGCATGAGAAGTACGGAGGACTTCATGCTGAAAGAAATGCTTTTAAAAACTGCACGGAGGATCCGAGAGGTGCGGATATTTATGTGACTCTTGAACCATGCTGCCATTTTGGAAAAACTCCGCCTTGTACGGATGCGATCATCGAAAACGGTATCAGGCGTGTTTTTATCGGATCAAGCGATCCAAATCCGAAGGTTGCCGGAAAAGGTGTTTCTATACTGCGTGAACACGGTATAGAAGTGTTTGAAAATGTAGCTAAGGATCAGTGCGACAGGATAAATAAAATATTTTTTCATTTTATTACAGAAGGAACACCTTATGTGATTCTGAAGTACGCTATGACAGCTGACGGAAAGACAGCGGCTGTAACAGGAGAATCAAAATGGATCTCATCAGAAGCTTCAAGAGAAGATGTACAGAAGCTCAGAAAAAGAACGGCTGCTGTAATGACAGGAATAGGAACAGTCCTTCAGGATGATCCGCTTCTTAACTGTCGTCTTCCCGATCCCGGAGTACATTCAAGGATCATTTGCGACAGCTCGCTGCGTATCCCGTTAAATTCAAAAATATTAAAAACCTCAGGAGATATCCCGACTATTATTGCAACGGTCAGTGATGACAGGGAGAAAGCAGGGAAAATTGAAAACTGCGGTGCATCAGTGCTCAGAGTTCCTTCGCATAACGGACATGTTGACCTGAATATTCTGATGAAGCTGCTTGCTGAAGAAAAGCATATTGACAGTATTTTGCTTGAAGGCGGTGCAGAGCTTGCATATAGTGCATTCAATTCCGGAATAGTAAATAAGGTCAGAGTGTATCTTGCACCGAAAATATTTGGCGGATGTACGGCAAAAACTCCTGTCGGCGGTGAAGGTGTCCTTCATCCGGACGGTGCTTATATGCTTTGTGATCCCGAATTTATGAGGATCGGTGACGATATTGTGATCGATTATAATGTAGCTGGAAGGTGATATTTTGTTTACCGGAATAATAGAGGAAAAAGGTGTAGTATCTGCTGTAAAAAAAGGAACAGTATCATCAAGAATCACGATCAGAGCCGGAATAGTTACCGAAGATATTCATTTGGGTGACAGTATTGCAGTGAACGGTGTCTGTCTGACAGCTTCAGCGATCTCAGACAATACTTTTACAGCAGATGTAATGGCAGAGACTCTTAGAAAAAGTAATCTTGGAAGACTGTATCCCGGAGATCATGTAAATCTTGAGCGTGCAATGCTGATGGGAGGACGTTTCGGCGGACATATAGTTTCAGGACATACGGACGGTACAGGTAAAATAAAAAGTATGGAACGGGAGGAAAATGCAGTCTGGGTTACTGTTGAGCCGCAGATAGAACTTATAAGATATATCGTAAAAAAAGGCTCTGTCGCAATTGACGGGATCAGTCTTACAGTCGCCGCTGCTGATGAAAACACGTTCAGCGTATCTGTTATCCCGCACACAGGCTCAGAAACCACACTTCTTGAAAAACAACCGGGTGATATCGTAAATATTGAATGTGATGTTATCGGAAAGTATGTTGAGAAAATGCTCGGTATCAGCGAAAATGAAGCTGACAAGAAGGGCGGACTTGATATGGACATGCTTTTGAGAAACGGATTTGTATGACCGTTTTTTTAAAATGATTTGAAATATTACATCATCGGAAAGGGAATGAAAAGAAAAATGTTTGCTTTTAATACAATTGAAGAAGCGCTGGAGGATCTGAAACATGGTAAGATCATACTGGTTACGGATGATGATGACAGAGAAAATGAGGGAGATCTTATCTGTGCCGCTGAGTTTGCCTCGCAGCAAAATGTAAACTTCATGGCTTCGATCGGAAAAGGTCTTATCTGTATGCCTATGAGCAGTGAATATACGCAGAAGCTCGGACTGTCACAGATGGTTAGAAACAATACCGATAATCACTGCACGGCATTTACGGTTTCGATAGATCACAAAGATACAACGACCGGAATATCAGCAAAGGAAAGATCATATACCGCAATGAAATGCGCTGACGAAAATGTAAAACCTCAGGATTTCAGAAGACCCGGGCACATGTTTCCTCTTGAAGCAAGACCCGGAGGAGTGCTTGAAAGAAACGGTCATACTGAAGCAACTGTAGATCTTATGCGACTTGCCGGACTTAAGCAGATCGGACTGTGTTGTGAAATAATGGCTGATGATGGTACGATGATGCGTCAGACTGAGCTTATCGGACTTGCCAGAAAACATGATCTGAAATTTATAACGATAGCCGATCTTCAGGCGTACAGAAAGAAATATGATGTGTTTATGCAGCATGTTTCGGAAGCCTCTCTCCCGACAAAATACGGAGACTTCAATATTCACGGTTTTCAGAATTCGATAAATGGAGAACATCATGTTGCACTTACGATGGGGGATCTTTCCGATGGTTCGCCGGTTTTATGCAGAGTGCATTCAGAATGTCTGACAGGTGATGTTTTCGGATCAAAACGCTGTGACTGCGGTCAGCAGCTGGAAGCAGCCATGAAGATGGTCGCTGAGGAAGGCAGGGGAATAATTCTGTATCTCAGACAGGAAGGAAGAGGGATAGGTCTTATAAACAAGATCAAGGCATATGCTCTTCAGCAGCAGGGTCTGGATACTGTCGATGCAAATATCAGGCTCGGATTTCCTCCTGATATGAGAGATTACAGCTGTGGTGCTCAGATGCTGAAGTATTTCGGGGCCTGCAAGCTGAGACTTATGACAAACAATCCTCTGAAAATATCCGATCTGTCCGATTACGGAATCGATATTGCAGAGAGAATACCGCTTCAGATGGAAACAAATGAACAGGATGAGTTTTATTTGAAAACCAAGCAGAACCGTATGGGACATATGCTTAATTACGGTGACTGATCAATAAATAATCATGAAAGGAAAGAAAAATATGAACATTATCGAAGGAAAATTTGTTGTGGAAGATGCGAAGATCGCGATCGTAGCATCAAGATTTAATGAATTTATTACATCGAAGCTTGTAGGCGGTGCGGAGGATGCTCTTCTGAGACACGATGTTAAACCGGAAAATATCGATCTTGCGTGGGTTCCGGGAGCTTTTGAGATACCGCTGGCAGCAAAGAAAATGGCAGCAAGCGGAAAATATGATGCCGTTATCTGTGTTGGAGCTGTTATAAGAGGTTCAACTTCTCATTATGATTACGTATGTGCAGAGGTATCAAAGGGAGTGGCTTCTGTTTCACTTGAAACCGGAATACCTGTTATGTTTGGCGTTTTAACTACGGATAATATCGAGCAGGCTGTTGAACGTGCCGGAACAAAGGCCGGAAATAAAGGCTATGACTGTGCTCTTTCAGCACTGGAAATGATAAGCCTGATGAAAAAACTTTAAGATATCTGAATACATTATAAATAGTATATGCGTAAAACTGTTCTGTATCAAATCCTGAAACGGAACAGTTTTTTTATACACAGAGGATATCCCTCGCCTCTGCAGGCGGCGGGTTCTATCTGACCAAACAGTCGGAGTACAATCTCCGACTGAGCGGGAACCGATTCTACAAATCGCCTCTGCTTGTTAAAAGCAGAGCTTTGAACAAGACAGAGCTTTGAAAAAAGCAAAAAAGTAATAAAATCTTGAATTTGACGTAAATTTTAATAACAGCAAAAAAATTACAAAAAACAGAACGGAGTGATTGATATTCGTAATTTCTATATGCCGTAAGGCTTGAAAACAGTTGAAAAGAATGATGTGAACAAGTGATTACAGCAGATATGGGAAGGATTTTATGTTTGTATGGCTATGGTGAGAATACACAAATGAACATACTTAACAAAACTGGTAAGTCAAGAATGGTCAAATAGTGCAAAATAGCATAAAATGTTTTTAAATGAACACTGAAAAACGCAAAAAAAAGGAAAATCAAAGAATTATGACATATTTTCGCCCCAATTTATGGGAAAGCAAAAAAACACATAGTTGCATATTGGTGTATTTTTATAAAACTTTAAAATCTATTTATATAAAATCAACAATTGCAATTTTTTACAGTGAATGATATAATAATATTATTAGAGTAGTGTGTCTATTTTTGCTCTTAGTTGTGATAGTTTATAATTATTCGGAGGTGGTCAAATGAGTAGATTTTCTGATGCCCAGACGTCATCAGGGCTGGATCTGAGAAAAAAGTCCGATAAATCATCAGATCAAAGAGAAAATACTTCACAAGAGAAACAGTCAGTTTACAAATTTAAAACAAAAGAATTGTCCTACAACTGTCGACAGCTTAGCGCGATGCTTACTTCGGGTCTTACACTGGTAAAAGCACTTGATATTTTAAGCAAAGAGCAGTCAACAGAAAAGGCAAAAAAAATCTGGCTTGATATTTACGAACAGGTGCAGAAGGGTGAATCCTTCTCAAGAGCAATTGAAATGCAGGGTGACTCGTTCCCGGTATTCATGAAAAGTATGATCAGCGCCGGCGAAAGTAGTGGTTCGCTTGATACTGTAATGAAACGAATGGAACAGTATTATGACAGACAGAACAAACTGAATAATACGATCAGAGGTGCTCTTATCTATCCTATAGTTCTTATAGTTCTTACGATAGCAGTTGTTCTCATTATCTTCCTTGGAATCATGCCTGTTTTCGAGCCTTTGTTTGAAAGTTCAGGAGAACTGAACATCATAGCAAAATTCCTTATGGCAGGAAGCCATTTTGTTAAAAAACGATGGCCCTTTATTCTTGTATTTATCGGTATTGTAATCGCAGCAATTGTATATGCACTGAAGATACCAAGCTTTAGATACAAAATGGATATGTATAAGATAACGATGCCGAAGGTTGGTCCGCTTATCGTAAAGATATATACGGCAAAATTTGCAAGAACACTTTCTTCACTTTATTCAAGTGGTATCCCAATGGTTGAATGTCTTGAACGTTCTTCGGCTATTCTGAACAACCGATATGTAACCGATAAATTCGACCAGGTTATCAGTGAGGTTAAACAAGGTGAGACCTTGTCAGCAGCGGTTACAAGAACAGAAATATTTGAAAGTATGTTTTGTTCAATCATTTTTGTTGGTGAGGAAGCCGGTGCACTTGACAGTATCCTTGAAAAATCAGCTGCTTACTACGAAGAAGAATCAGACGCAGCTGTTGACAGACTCGTTGGACTTCTTTCACCACTTATGATCATTATTCTCGGTGTTACCATCGGTCTTGTACTCGGCGGTATTTATCCTGCAATCTATGAATCACTCAGCGGTCTTGAAAATTTATAATAATACCGTTATATATCACAATAAAAGACATATTTACAGAGAGGTGGAAATTTAAATGCTATCGTTTGATATAACAGATAGAAATATTCGTATCATAAAAGGTACAGAAGCAAAAAATAAAATCAGTATCAGTTCAGCAGCAACACTCAATGTTGATGAAGATATTATAGTAAATGGTCATGTAAAGGATGTTCCGAGACTCGGAATGCTCATGAATCAGAAAATCAAGTCAAGCCACATGATGGATAAGGAAGCTGTTGTCAGCATTTCTTCCAACATGACTATCTTTAAGGAACTTGTTGTAAGAAGAGTTCAGAAGGATTCAGAACAGGCAAAGATAATAAAAGCTGAAATGCAGCAGAAGGTTGGTATAGATGATTCATATGCAATTTCCTATACTATAGTAAACGGAAGCGGTGCAGATGATGAAGTTACTGTTCTTGCAACAGCTTGTCCTGTTGAGGTCATTGACTCATATAAGAGAGTTTTCCAGATGCTCAACATTTCGCTTAAGTCTGTAATGATCGGATGTAACTGTATTACAAAGGTTCTTCTTTCAGATGATAAGAACAAATCAAGAATGCCTCTTCTTGCAGTACAGATCGACAACAACTTCATCAGCTTGAACATCTATGAAAACAATCAGCTTTCATTCTCCAGATTTGCATCCATAGATCCTCAGGACTATGACAACTCTGCAGATTATGTTTATGAAGCAGTAAATGAAAATATTTTCCGTATGCTCCAGTTCCATAAGAGCAGAAACGGAAATGCTCCGATAAGAAATGTTGTTCTCTATGGTGATACAAGAGAATTTACCCGTATAACAAGAGATCTTGAACAGATGGATATAAACACCAGTGTTATAGCAGCTCCGAGAAATGTTAAAGGCTATCAGAACCTTGAATTCTCCCTTTATGCAAATGCTATCGGTGCGATGTTCTCAAGAGACAAGGTAAATGAAAAGATCAACCTTCTTGAATTCGGCGGCCCTACATACATGATAAATGACAGGGTTAAATCAGATACAACATTCTGGCCTATTTTTGCCGGAGTTCTGATAGTTACAGTAGGTCTTCTTGGTGCTGTTACAATTGCGTTTGCTCTGAAAAACAACTCAATAGTAAAAAATACTAATGAAATGCAGGCATGGATCGATAGTCCTCAAACTGTTGCAGATCTTCAGAAGAGAGACGACAGAGTAAAAATGCGTGATGAAATAAAATCATACAAGAGCATGGCAGCAGTAGCTTATGATGCTCTTCGTTCAATTCCTGATCCGACTTCAAAGAATTATAAACCGGTTGAGGATACAATAAAGGATACGATCGATCAGATGAAAAAAGAGCCGGACAATGAAGTAAACGGTGTAGAGTACAACATGAACGACGACACTATCTGGGACAGCGGAAATCTTGGAGCTCTTAAATCAAATGTAAAGCTTCAGGAACTTAAATATGAAGACGGAATGTGGCAGTTCACATGGGGCTTGTATGCCGGAAAGAAACCTGATCCGACATTTGCATACAAATACGTTCAGAATCTTAAAAAATGTGAAGAATATTCTGATGTTTACTATTCAGGAAAAAATGTTGAAAAGATTGACTGGACAAAAGAGATTTATGAACAGTTCCCTCCTGAGTGTTATGATACTTATAAACCGGAAATGGTTAGAGTTCAGACATTTGAAGTATTCAGCGAGCTGAAGAGTCCAATCGACAGTAACAGTATGGCATCGCTTGGCGACGATAGTTCAGTTGCAGCAAATGAGGGAGGAGAAGAATAATGAAGCTTAATTACAGAGAAAAACTCTTTTTACTTATATTTTCAGTTGTTGTTTTAGTAATTATTTTCTGTGCATGGCCTATCAGATCACTCAGAAAGAAAATCGAACAGAACGAAAGTAAGAGAGAAATCGTTCTTGCCGACTGGGAAGAAAAGCACAGATTGATCGATGAGATACCGAATATTGAAAAACAGATCGAAAAACTCTACAATGAATCAAGTGAATATTCAAAAATATTTATAGAATCAAAAACAAATGATGAAGTTGATCAGTATGTTGCTGATATCCTTAATGATGCTGCAGAATATGTCAACAAAAATAATTTGTTAGAAAATTCTGTTGAGATCTATGGTAAAGATGAAATTATGGAACAAAAAGACTTACCACTTGAGTTTTCATATTATTCACCGCTCGTTGTCAGCTACCCGATTATGCAGGCTGCTGATATTAACGGAAATCTTATGGAAACAGAAAACAAGGATCTTTACGAAAAATGTTTAAATGCAACAAAAATTGAAACACTTGAAGCTCAGGATGTTGAAATTCATGAGCAGGAAATTGAAGTGGTTTGCAATAAAACAGGATTTTTGAAATTTATTGATAAGCTTGCAGAAGTTGACAGCGGAATCAAAGTTGTTAATATCAAAGTTGATTCTCCTGAATATAATTTCAGAGAAGAAATTGAAGCTCAGCCTCCTTTTGATATTCAGCCGGGATATTCTAAGATCTCAATTACGATCAGATATTATACAATGCAGAAAATTGCAAAGCCTGAATTTCTTAATTAATCAGATGTGTAAAGCAAGTGTACTTTACACGCAATAAGTTTGATCAATACAGATAAAAATGATCTGTATATGATAAATCAGTTAAATTTAGGAGACTGAAAAGCAGTCTCCTAATGAATGTAAAAATTATATTATTTATTCAGAAAGGAAGGATGATGGTTATGCATGAAAAAAATGCAAAGAAACTTAAAGGATCTGCTTTGTATACTGTTATGCTTGTAATATCAGTCATGATGATATTAATGCTGACTGCTATTGCATTGTCAGGCGCAGCATACAGAAGAGCAAGTTCAGAGTTTCGAGACGATCAGACGACTAGTACCGCAAGGTCAGTGGTAACAACGATTTTGGAGTCACTAAACAAACAGGCAATGACTGATGCAAAAGGAGATTCTCTTGCAAAAGCACTTTCACAGGGATTGAAGAATGTCAATGACACAGTTACCTTGAAAGTTGAAGGGGATTCCGGTTCATCAACACTTCCGGGCTTCGGAAATATTGAAAGTGTAACATTTACAAATGTTGGAGTCGATAATGAAAGCGGTTATTTTATTAATAACTCGGGTCAGAATATCATAAAAGTTACAGCGACTGTATCATTTGGTAATGACAAAACCAATACGACTACTTATACACAGTATGTTACAAATAAAATAGAAAGTGATGCACAGTCAGGCGGCTCAGGCGGATTTATTGCTTCCGGTGGAGCAGAGCTTGGTGCTTCAACAGGTGTTAAAATATTTGGTGAATCATATACAGGTATTGAAGATATTACTGTTGAGTCTAATCCTGTAACATTTCGTAACCCTGCAGTTTTAGCAGGAGGAGCTATATACAATTCAACTTCTTATTTTACCACTGGTAATTCAAGAATTGAATTGAGCGCTTATTCCGGAATAAAAAATAATGTTTATGTAAACGGAAATCTGGCATTTAAGAATCCTACATATGTAAAAGTAAGATATTCTGAATCAGAGGCAAATATAAAAAGAATACAGGATTTGCCAAATATATTTGTTAAAGGAACATTTTTGCTTCAGAACACTTTGTCTTCCGAAGGTGATGCAAATGGATTCAATATACTGACAGGAAGATATTATTGTTGTCAGGCACAGCCTTTTGGTGTTTGTGCTAATATCTTTTGCTATAATTCTGAGCCTGACGTTAATGTAGCTTTGTCAGGATGCACAGATGCTGCTTCTGTTGAAAATTTGTTAAAAGCCGGAGAGATCAAAAACGATTATGGAGAAGATGATTTTAAGTATACTAGTGATCACGTCAATGATATGGTGAAATCTACATCAAGTATCTCTATAATAAGAAGCAACACTGGTCCTAATGGTAGCCCATCAGGGCTTATCGGATGGGCAAATACTTTGCTTGGAAATGATCAAAAAGGAAGTATTTATTCAAAAGGATCTGTATGGATTCAGGGTGAATTTTCAGTGAACGAAATTGTTGCAGAGGGTGCTCTTATGGTTGGTGTTTCAAATTCAAATGCCAACGGAGATGTACACGTAATGGGCGATATTCATGCTGATACTGTATGTATTAGCAATAATAAATATCATCTGATTTGCGATGGAACCGTATATTGCAATAATTTTATAGGAGACAGTACCAATTTAAATATTGCTCCCGAAACACAGCCAATAATAAATTATTTCCCTGCAGGAATGAGAAGTTATGATGAACTGATTGGTAAAGACAACGGTCAGGCTCTGATACAGACTCCGGAAAATGCGAGAGCAAAATTCTATGATGATGTTCAGGGAAAATACAAGACAACTGTAAATACTTCACATCTTAATATAAGCAACTCCACAAAGATATACTATTCCGGTGCTGATGCAAGTGCTCCTATCTGTATGCAGACTCCCGGAAAAGCAGGAACTCCTGTAGGAACAAATAAAGAAGTTACTATAGGCGAAAGCTGTACTTTAGTTGGTGCATTTAAAAACTGTACAATAAATATAGTTCCTCAAAGCGGAAATGATTTATGGATTAATTTGTTCAACCTGAAACTTGATAACTCTATGATCATAGTAGATGAATCAAATGCAAAGGTTAATTTCTTTATACCGATAGGAGATAACTACTGTGAAACTGCACCATCAGATGTCAAGAGCAATTATATTGATACTGTAAATCAGCATACTACTTTTACAGGAGCTTTGACATCGACTGATAATACATTTGTGGCAGATAAATCAAGCATCATCACAAAGAATTATTTGGATACTTATTTAACTCAGAACGGTCAACTTTTTAATATTACCAAAAAGCTTGATTTGAAAACATATTATACCAAGGAAGAAGAAGCTACTCTGAATATGGTTCCTGATATAAATATTTATGCAGCTGATAATGTTAAAGATAATTCCGGAAACCATGTTGGACCTCAGTTTACATGTACAAATGATTGTACTGTTACAGGAAATCTTATTTCGCCATATACAAGATTCAGCTTTATCAAAGGTGCTATACAATATAGTAACAACCTGGGCTATACAGTGGCAGGAACAACAGAAAAAGTCGACTTAAATAATATACAGGTAGATAATGTTTCATGGATAGGATCTGCTCTGTTCGGTGAACTTGCAAAGGCAGAGAACGATTTTGTATTCTTCTATGTATCCCGTGCTGCAAATGATAATAACAGTGCTGTTGATGAAGGTACATTCAAATGGGCTTTGATCGATGGTTATGCAACATACTGATGAAAGGAGAATTGATTATGAAAATTAAACAGACAGATAAGAAAGATTTTACTGAAACAAAATCTTTAAAAGGTTTTACTCTGATCGAAGTAGTTATGGCCATTTTGATTTTCGCAATAGGATCAGCTCTTCTTGTTTCAGCAGGTGTTGCAATAATAAATAACATTAAGGAATCAAGAAACATAGTCAGAAAGATCAATTACGAGACCGGTATAGTTTCATATGCTCCTGTTATAAACAGCAGCAACCCGATAGACGCATATAACGGATTGATCGATGTATATAGTGGTCTTACTGAGATAAAGCTGTCAAGCAGTTCAATTGTTATCCCTTCCGGATATGATGTGATAAAGGTTGAAGCATATGAAGCTCAGCCTTATGTTGAAAAGGATGCTGAAGGCAATGTGATGACGAGATATGCAACAAAATCATCCTATAACCTGAAGTATTTCCGTCCGGTATTATAAGACAGGAGGGGTTAATATGAAAAAGGTTAATAAACTTAAAGGTTTTACTCTTGTCGAAACTATATTGGTTGTTGTTTTGACTTTTCTGATACTTGGATGTGTATTTTCAGTTCTTGGTCCTATGAGAAGCATTTATGATGATGCTTATAAGACAAAGGATTCAATGGATATTAATGATTTTGCAGGTAAAGCGATCGAAAGAGATCTCAGATATGCAAACAGGATCTATGTTTACGATGGTGTAAAGGCTACTAATGAAGAGAATTTTATGAAAAAATGTGTTGATACATTCAGATCTGATTTCCTTTTCACTGAAAACACCAAATATCCTGATATACAGCAAAGAATATTTGGCAATCAGAATCTTGATGATGTAGTTTATGTTATGAAGCTTGACTGTCGTGATGTCGGTTCATCCGGAGTTTCAACAGATGGAACCAGCCGAGGATATATTTCGAGATATCAGTATGATAAAGGAATACTTAACACTACTGAATCAAAGGTAAATTTGATCAATCCTATATTATTTGATGACAGAAACAATAATATGGGATACTCGATAGATTATTCCTTCGGTTTTAAAGATCAGATCAAAAATAATAAGGGTTCCTTTGATAACGGAATAAACGAAGGTTCTGTTACTGACGGTATCAACGCTGAAAATCTTTGTATCACTCTTAATACTTATAAGAGTAAGCTTATAGATATTTCTCTTCCGGATTCGAGAAGCTCAGTAAGTACAGATTTTAAAGATACTTATGCTTCGCAGTCAGTATCATTCCCTCTTGTTAATGTTGCTAAAGGCGGAAAAATAGTATATGAAAGCATTTCATATATCAAAAAAGATGGAGGTAAGGTTACTCCCGACACACCATCAGCATCATTGATAGATGTTCCGCGATTCAAGTATTTTGATACTCCACAGGCATATTCCGATGAAGGAACAGATATATATTTTGTATATACTGAGGTAAGTGAAATATCATAATTTATTAATGCGTTTATAAAAAATATCACTCACAGAATTTTTTCTGTGAGTGATATAAAAGATATTATCATGCAGATACATTTTGCAGGAAGGAAAGATAGCAGTTCATGATGGCGGTGCCAAAAAGTGAACCGACAAGCATTCCGAATGAAAGATAAGGAGCAAAAGCAATTTTTGAATCTTTTCCTTTAGCTTTCATGATCATTCCTATGATAGCTGCTGCACATAATCCTACAAATGCTGAAACGATAATATTTTTAGTTCCGAGGAAAAAACCTGAGAACAGCATAAGAACTGTATCACCAAGTTCTATTCCGCGTATTTTTTCACCTGTTTTCTTTTTTATAAAAATTGAAGATACTTCTCCGATTATAAAAAATGGAACTGATATGCAAAGTGCACCGATTATCCTGCTTTTTATGGAAAGTGTATTGGTAAAACATGAAGCAACTCCGAGGATAGCAAGCAGAACAAACTGATTTGCGAGAATTTCCTGTGTATCGATATCGATAAAGGATATTACGATGAGTACGGAAAAGAAAAGAGCGGTAAGTACAAAGTTCAAAGGATTTTTCTCAACATCGAGAAATGTAAGTGCAAGAAGATAAACAAGCCAGTTGAGGCTTTCCACAAGTGGATATCTTCCGGATATCTTGTCACCACAGTTTCGGCATTTTCCTTTTAAAAAGAGCCAGCTGAAGACCGGAAACAGATCATACCAGTGGATCTTGGCACCGCATTTCATACAGTGTGAACTCTTTTTTGTAAGTGATTCACCTGCGGGCAGTCGAAAAATGCAGACATTTAAAAAACTGCCTATACAAAGACCAAAACAAGAAATGATGAAATAGATTATCACGTAAGCACGGATATCCAGGTTTTGAAAATAAATCATATTGATTCCTCCCGTTTATTTTTGTAATCTTTATATCATCATTTTATCATAAAAGCAAATATTATTCAAGAATAAATATTAATGATTTGGAGGCTGGTTATGAGAAACATACCAATAGGTCAATACCTTGTTGAACAAAACATGATAACTAACGAACAGCTTGAACGTGTTCTGTTTGCACAGCGTGAGGCAAACGGATCAAAGAGATTTGGTGAAGTCATAGTTGAGATGGGATATATGACAGAAATCAAATTTGCACAGGCTCTTGCAGGAAAACTGAAGGTTCCTTATGTTGATCTTCAGACATTCAAAATCGATGACGAAGCTGTCAGCAAGATACCTGAACAGCTTGCAAAAAAACATACAGTAATTGCAATCGACATCGTCGGAAAAAGACTTACAGTTGCTACAGATGACCCTATCAACTTTAATATTTTAGAAGATGTCAAGGTCATTACCGGTATGGATACCATTCCTGTTCTTGCAACACGTTCATCCATCAATAAGGCTATTGGTGACAAATACACAATGGCGAACATCGACAGCGTTAATGAGAGTCTTAACCAGTTTGGTTCAGGTCTGGCTGATGATGCAGAATCAAAGGAAAGAGTAGAAAGTGCTCCTATTGTAAAACTTGCAACTACTATAGTTGAGAATGCGTTCAGAGCAGAGGCTACAGATATTCATATCGAGCCGTTCAAGACATATTGTAAGATAAGAATCCGTGTTAACGGTGACCTTATTGATCTTATGAATGTTACTCCTGCTGTTCATACAGCACTTTCAACACGTATAAAGCTTATAAGCGGAATGAATATCGCCGAAAAGAGAGTACCTCAGGACGGACGTTTCTCACAGGTCGTTGACGGCTGCGAGCTTGATGTCCGTGTATCTTCGCTTCCTATGGTTGCCGGTGAAAAGATAGTTATTCGTATTCTTTCAACAGGACAGATCTCACTCAGAAAGATCACTGACCTTGGTATGAATGATTATAACTATAAAATGTTTGAAAGCATGATCAAGTGTCCTCACGGAGTTATTCTTGTTACAGGACCTACCGGTTCAGGTAAATCAACAACTCTTTATGCTGCACTCGGCGAGCTTTCAAAGCCAAACGTAAACGTTGTTACAGTTGAAGACCCTGTCGAAAAGAATATCGATGGTGTAAACCAGTGTCAGGTTAATGTAAAGTCCGGAATGACTTTCTCAGCAGCGCTGAGATCCATTCTCCGTCAGGACCCTGATATAGTAATGATCGGAGAAATGCGTGACTCTGAAACAGCAGATATCGCTATCAGAGCCGCTATCACAGGTCACCTTGTTCTTTCAACACTTCATACAAACGATGCTGCTTCTACTATCGTTCGTCTTGTTGATATGGGTGTAGCTCCTTACATGGTTGCTACTTCTCTTATCGGCGTTGTTGCACAGCGACTTGTAAAAGTACTTTGTCCGAGATGTAAAAAGCCGAGAATGTCAAACGAAGAAGACAATCAGCTTATGCATCTTACATCTTCTGTTCAGATATACGATGCTGTAGGATGTCCGGAATGCAATAATACAGGTTATAAGGGCAGAACAGCAATTCATGAGATCATCCACTGTTCATCCGGTATTTCAACACTTATTGCAGAAAGTGCCGGTAAAGAACAGCTCGAAAATGCAGCTAAGAAAAATGGTACTAAGCTTCTGAGAGATAACGTTTCAGAACTTGTTCAGCAGGGAAGAACCAGTATAGATGAGCTTGTCAGAGTTACTTACTCTGTTTAAGTTTATTATATATATGAAATTTATATATTACGGAGGATAAATTAATGGCACATATAGATATAGACAAGATTCTTGATGAAGCCAGAGTACTCGGATGTTCAGACCTGCATTTTACAAGTGATATAGCTCCGGTTGTACGTTTAAATGGTGCTTTGAGAAAGCTCAGTTCCTATGAATTACTTGATGAAGAAACAATAATGGATGTTGCAGAGCAGATCATCCCTGATAATCTTAAGCAGCGTCTGTATCAGCATCTTGACTGTGACTTTTCATTTACAACAAAAAGAGGTTACAGACACAGAGTAAATGTTTTCAGACAGAGAGATAAGACAGGTATAGCAATTCGTCTTCTCAGAAACGATATACCTACCCTTGAAGATCTTTTGCTTCCGCCTATTCTTGCTGACTTTGCCATGAGACCAAGAGGACTTGTTCTTGTAACAGGACCTACAGGTTCAGGTAAATCTACAACTCTGGCAGCTATGCTTGACTATGCTAACTTAAATAAAAGTTCACATATCATAACTATTGAAGACCCTATCGAATATGTTCATGAACATAAGAGATGTATGGTAAACCAGCGTGAAGTTGGTCTTGATGTACCTGACTTTGCTTCTGCGTTAAGATCTGCACTCCGTGAGGACCCGGATATTATCCTCGTTGGAGAAATGCGTGACCTTGAAACAGTTACAGCTGCTGTTACAGCCGCTGAAACAGGTCACCTGGTTCTTTCAACACTTCATACAACAAGTGCAGCAGATACTATCAACCGTATCATCGACGTATATCCGCAGCACCAGCAGCAGCAGATAAGAACTCAGCTTGCCAACGTTCTTGTCGGAGTAATGGCTCAGACTCTTATTCCTAAGGCTGACGGAAAAGGACGTATAGCTGCTATGGAGATCCTTAATGTTACAGATGCTTGTTCAGCTATGATCCGTGACGATAAGGTACATCTTATCCAGTCAGCTATTCAGACCGGTAAACAGTTTGGTATGATGTGTCTTGACCAGGAGCTTGCACGTCTTGTAAGACATGGTGTAATTCATGAAGTTGACGCTCTTGAAAAATGTCAGGATAAACTTGAATTCTACAGATTCCTTAACAGCGGAGAATAATATTACAGTTTAAGCTTTATGTTTATCTGTGATTCGGTTTATAACAACACAGAGGATATCCCCCGCCTCTGCAGGCGGCGGGTTCTATCTTTCCCGCTCAGTCGGAGTACAATCTCCGACTGAGCGGGAACCGATTCTGCGAATCGCCTCTGCTTGTTAAAAGCAGAGCTTTGAAAGAAATAATTTTATAGTACTATATATAAGGATAGAATATTTTGCGAAATATTTTATCCTTATGTTTTTTTTGTTCTTTTTTCAAATATATCTTGAATTTGTGATTGTAAGAGATATACTTCAAATATTATTTTCAAAAATGTTATTGTACTGTAGTTTTCAACAATTTTTTATTATTGCGTTGTTGAAAGATTGACATGAATATATAAAGGTGATATAATGCAAACAGATAGATATAGAAATTATTCTGCTAAAAATTAGAAAGGGGTTTGGTAATATGAATAAATTCAAAGGATTTACACTTATTGAGCTTATTGTAGTAATTGCAATAATAGGTGTTCTCTGTGCCATTCTTGTACCAACTATGATGGGATGGACAATAAAATCAAGGATAGGAACAAACAATTCGAACGCAAAGGAGCTTTACAACGGTCTGTGTTCTACTTGTGTAACTCTTGACAACAAGGGCGGAGCAGTAAAGAGCGGCACAATGCATATAAGCTGCACAAACGTTGTATCTTTTCCGAATTTTGAAACAGGTTCACTTTCACAGAAAGAATGTGAAGACCTGTTCAGAAAAGTTGATGACAATTATGATGACACATCAAAAAGTTCATGGGCTGTAAATTTTGATACAACAAAGTCTTCATATATTACAGGCGTTGTTTTTTGTCAGAAAGGAGCAAAATACTGCGGCGGATATCCGGTTGCCTGTCCTGAGGATACAGATTATATCATGCCGGCTCAAAATGATATTACAACGTATTTGAAATATGCCTGCGGAACATCTCCGTGGCCGAAGAACAAATAAAGAATTATTTATAGTATTTTATTATAACGGTACTTGCAGATCAATTGCAGGTACCGGTTTTTTTATGAAAAAATATCGCAAATATAACAACACAGAGGATATCCCCCGCCTCTGCAGGCGGCGGGTTCTATCTTTCCGCTCAGTCGGAGTAGAATCTCCGACTGAGCGGAAACCGATTCTGCGAATCGCCTCTGCTTGTTAAAAGCAGAGCTTTGAACTGTACAGTGGATATTCTCTGTTTCTGTAGGTGCCTGAATCGGTCTTTTCAAACAGTCAAAATATGATCTCCGACTGTTTGAAAATCGGTTTTTCGAACCGATTCTGCGTGTGAAAAGCAGAGTTTTGAAGAAGCCCGGAAAGTAAAAAAAACGCAAAAACTGTACAGACTGCCATAATTGAAATACACTTAATCGTTTAAGATTTGGTTAATCTGTTTAAGACTACAATCTTCCAGTCAGTGAATCCAATTTCGTTGACAAAGGTTTTGGATGGTGTTATAATAAAACCATAGAGAACAGAGGTAATACTTCAGACGTCGGAAGGAATTAACCGGTTCTGAAATAATACTTCAGTTAGGTTCAAATTTATTTATTTATATTTTTTAGGAGGAATTTATTATGAAAAAATTCAAAGGCTTCACACTTATCGAACTTATCGTTGTTATCGCAATCATCGGTGTTCTTTGTGCTATTCTTGTTCCAACAATGATGGGTTGGGTTACAAAATCAAGAGTTAAGACAAACAACGCTAACGCTAAGCAGATCTTCACATCAGCTCAGGAAGCTATCACAGATCTTGACAACAAGGGTACAACATATACAACTCCTGCATCAATCAAGAAGGGAAAGGGTACAGCTGGTACAGCTTTAACTGATACAGTTGGCAAGAAGGTTGTTGAACTCTTTACAACAGCTAACGATGCAGGTTGTGCATGGTCAGTTTACATTACAGCTTCTAAGGGTGCTGAAAGAGCTACATTCTCAACAAACGGCACAAACTATGCTGGTCAGTATCCGGATGCAGTTGATGAAGAAACAAATGAAACATACAAAGATGCTACAAGCGCTGCTGCAGTATACACAGCTAAGAAAACAACCTGATGATTTAGTTCATTAATTAATTTATTCTGAATAATCTATAGTTTTGAAGCCTGCAACTAGTTGCAGGCTTCTTACATTTTATAAATTATAGTTTTCTTATATGAAAGGAGAGCGTTGTTTTGAGAAGAAAAATAATTTGTGCTGTTCTTGCACTTTTGGTAACAGCAGGTAATTTTAATTCGTTATATGATTCCGGTTGCTTTTTTACATCGAACGATGTAAATGCTGAGTCTATGACCTATAATAATCTTATATATTCAGTAAACGAAAACGATACAGTTACGATCACAGGATGTGAGGACGATTCAGTTCGAGAACTTACGATCCCTTCAGAAATAGATGGGAGAAAAGTAGTTTCAATTGGATCCAACGCATTTCAGGGCTATAGAAATCTTATAAGTATAGATCTTCCTGAAACTATTGAATCAGTGGAAGCATATGCATTTTTTAATTCAGGACTCAGAGAAATTGTTCTTTCGGGAAACATTAAAAGTTTCGGAATTTATGCTTTTTCGGACTGTTACAGTCTTCAGAAGGTGGTTTTCGAAAAAGGCTGTACCCAGCTTTCTCCGTTTATGTTTAATTGCTGTACATCATTGTCGTCAGTAAAGCTGAGCGATTCAGTTACCACTATAGGACAATACGCTTTTTATGCATGCTCATTGCTGAATGATATTGATATTCCGAAGAGTGTCAGCTCTTTTGAGGATTACGCTTTTGCAAACTGTGATATGATATCTTCTGTAAAGCTTTCTTCAGCTGTTGAAAAAATAGGTAATTATGCTTTTTATGGCTGCGAACAGCTGAAAACAATAAATCTCACTGATGCGGTAAACCTTAAAACGATAGGTGACTATGCTTTTTCAGAATGTTCACTTCTTGAGTCAGCATATATTCCTTCAGCTGCTGAAACCGTTGGTGCAGGTATTTATAAAAACTGTACAGCTCTTCAATACATAAAATCAGACAGTAAAGTAAATATTTTTACTGATTATGCTTTTGCAAACTGCAGTAAGCTTCTCAGCTGCAGTATTTCTTCTTCATGTGAGTCTATCGGTTCAGGAACATTCAGCGGCTGTACAAATCTTATATATATTCAGGCTGACAAGGCTTCAAAGCTCAGCAGTATAGGAGATTATGCTTTTTCAGGATGTACAGCACTCAGAGGTATCGGAACAGAAAATGCAGATGATACCGTTAAAAAGCTAAAAGATCAGACAGGTGATTTTATTGTAGGTCTTGAAGCTCCTGATGAGCTTAAAACAATAGGAGCTTATGCATTTGCAAATTGTTCTAACCTTACATATGCAGATCTTAATAAGGTTGAAACGATCGGAGAGGGTGTTTTTTCAAACTGCAGCAGCCTTGCTGATATATCTATACCTTCCACTATATCGAAAATACCTGCGACTGCTTTTTTAGGCTGTGTTGTTCTTAAGGAAGTTAAAATGGGAAGCAGTAATGTTAAAGAGATTGGATATTCAGCTTTTCAGGGTTGTAAAGCTTTAAACACTGTTGAATTGTCAAAAGACCTTGAATTGATCGATTCATATGCTTTTTCGGAATGTCTGTCACTTCAGTCAGTTTCATTACCTGATTCTGTTTATCTTATAAACAGTTCTGCTTTTTCAAACTGTAAGTCTATGAAGAGCGTCAAGCTGCCGAATAACTCAAAATTCAGCGATATTTCTGATTATGTATTTTTTAATTGCAGTTTGCTCGAAAAAGTTGAAATGCCTTCATCTGTAACATCTGTCGGAAACAGTGCTTTTTCATACTGTACAGAGCTTCAGTCAGTTTCCCTCAGCAAAAATCTTATACTGATAGGATCAGGTGCTTTTTCGTACTGTACTTCTCTCAAGGAAGCTGTTATACCGGACTCAGTTACTTCGATCCGTGATAACTCATTTTTAGGCTGCAGTTCATTGAATACTCTTAAGCTTTCAAAAAATCTGAAACAGATCGGTCAAAGTGCTTTTCAGGAATGTTCTGAATTAAAAGAGATATCACTTCCTGATACTCTTTCTTTTATAGGACAGAGTGCTTTTAATTCCTGTTACAAGCTCGAGAAAGTTTCTGTATCATCATCGTCAGGGCTGACCACGATCGATTCATATGCTTTTTCCTGCTGCTCTGAGCTGCAAACATTTTCTTTCCCGAAGGGTATTATCTCATTAGGGGTAGGTCTGTTTTCAGGATGTAAAAAGCTTGACAATATTACGGTACCTGAAGGAATAAAGGAACTTCCTGACTATATGTTCTCAGAATGTGAATCGTTAAAAAATGTTACTCTTCCTTCATTATATAAAATAGGAAGTTCTTCGTTTAATTCATGTGTTTCACTTGAAAGTATTAAAATTCCTGTAACTGTAAATGAGATCAAAAACAATGCGTTTTATGCTTGTTCATCCCTTTCGGATGTTGACCTTGGAAATGTTGTACAGACTATAGGTTCAAGTGCGTTTAATTCATGTACGTCACTTAAGGCTATAAAAATACCGGAGAGTGTAAATACT
The DNA here is from genome assembly GCA_045643005.1 of Oscillospiraceae bacterium. Lineage (GTDB taxonomy): Bacteria > Bacillota > Clostridia > Oscillospirales > Ruminococcaceae > HUN007. The sequence goes on from JAZUJY010000026.1 coordinate 70,568, forward strand.
ATTGGAGATTATGCTTTTGGCTGCTGTACAGCTCTGAACAGTGTTGAATTTGCACTTGATCCGAACAACGATTATTCAAGTGATCTTACCAGAAACAAATATATCAAAACCATAGGAAATTATGCGTTTTATGACTGCAGCTTTCCTTATGTTATTCTTCCTGACAGTATAACTCTTATTGGTACAGATGCATTTGGATGCAATTCATCTTACGAAGGAATTATTTCTGATTTTGGTGTTGTTTGTTCAACTAAAGGTAATACTGCAGTCAGCAATTATTGTGCAGACAGGTTCCTGAAAGCAGTTTCTGTAAAGGAACTGAGTGAAGCTGTAAGAGCAAAACACAACTATGGTGACATAGATAGAAACGGAGTAATTGAACTGACTGACCTGACAATGCTCAGTACTTATCTGCTTGGTGATCTTGAACTTACTGATGATCAGATCATGGCTTCTGATACGGATGGAGATGGTATTGTGTCAATTGCAGATCTCTTAACGCTTAAACAATATATTTTAAAAGACAAGATAGTTTTAGGACCGCAATTTTAAGCTATATCTTATTTATACAAAGCTGTGACTATGTCACAGCTTTTATTATTAATTAATCTATAAATCATAAAAAAAGGTTGACTTTTCCTTACTGCAATTGTATAATTTAATTATAAAAGGAGGAAAAGGATAATGAAAAAAAATATAATTAAAATTGTTGCAGGTGTATTTATTACCGTAACAATGTCAAATAATTTAACTGCGGGTGCCGCAATATATGCCCCATCAGAACATTTTTTCAATATGAAAAATTTCCTTTTACTTGGTAACAGCGTTTCTGAGATGAGTAATTATAAATATGATATCAATAATGATTCGGCAAGAAATGTGCTTGATCTGTGCAGAATGAAAAGATATTCACTTAATAACAGTGAAAATACGATGCTTGATTCGTTATCTACTACAGTTTCTTCATTTTCTCTTGGCAATGGAAAAGTAGATAATAAGAACAGGAAAGTAACATTTCCGGTAAATATAGTAAACAATGCGGGCAACCCTGAATATTTCCAGATGGATCTTAATTTTGACAGCAGCAGCTTTCAGTTCGGCGAAATTTCAGGCGGAATGTCGGACAGGATGAGCATAACCGTATCCGGTCAGACGATAAAATGTTCCGTAGAGTCACCTGTTACAGACAGCGGACTGTTATTTAATGTAGAACTTCTTATGAAGGATGAAATAAAAAACGGTACATATAATTTTGTTTTATCCAATCTTCAGATAAGTGACAAATATGGTTCTTTAGGCAGCGGACGACTGAATGCAAACAACAGTGAAAAGAGTGTAAAGCTGTCAGGTGTTCAGAATATGTTCCCCGCAGATATTCCGGATGCTTCTGCCGATCCTTCCAAGGTGCAGATATTAAACTGGGTAAATTCAGAACGAAGCAAAGAGGGCATGGCACCTCTGACTCTTGACAGTAAGCTTTCGTATGTAGCTGATCTTCGTGCTCAGGAGCTGTCAGTCAGAAATGAAACAGCAGTTCGTCCTGATGGATCATCATATACAAGCCTTCTTTCCGAATACGGATTGCTGACTTCGCGTTATATTCAAATGGTTTGTTATTGTTACAGTGCATCAGATTATACTTCAACGATGATACAGTACAGAAGCAAACTGCTTGACAAGGAAATCAACATAGTCGGTGTCGGACACTACAGAAACGGTGATAATAATTACTGGGTCGTTTATCTTACTGCATAAAAAAATCCCGAAAATGATCATTTCATTTTCGGGATTTTTTATTCAGATCCTTTTTGTATCGATTTAAGAATGTCTTTGAAGATCCAGCATCCGCTGTCTCTGCTGAGCAGTCCGAATGATTCTCCGTTTCCAAGCAAAGAACCATTATCCCACCAGATACATGGGATTCCTTTTTCTTTTGCTGAATGGATATAATATTCACTCCATTCGGCTCTGGCATCATTGTTGTTTTTGTTGACAGCTCCGGTCTCGCCTATTATGACGGGATAACCTTTATCAATAAAGGCACTTTGAAGCTTGTTCATGAGGCTGTCGATCTCCTGTGTGCAGGACAGATCATTTCTGTTCCACTGATCTGTTCCGTTTTTATTCATTGTGAAGTTATAAGGAACATATGCATGGATTGACACAATGATCTTGTCATCATTCGGAAGCTCAAGTGCGTCTATTGCTGTATCAGTATAGCTTGCTGCATATGTCGGAATAAGAAGATGTCTTTTGGCATTATTGCCTCCAAGGCTGCGTACAGTATCGATGAAAGCACTGTTCAGTTCATTGACGTATTTATGTCCTTCTTCATCTCCGCCGATCCATTCGGTCGGTGAATTTTGCTGCCTTGGTTCATTCATTCCTTCAAACAGAAGCTTTTCGTTATAGTTTTTGAATTTTTTGCCGATTTGTTTCCAGATCTTTGTAAGTTCATCTTTGTTCTGATCAAAGTGACTGCTGTCAGGGAAAATCCAGTTTTCATGATGCGTGTTGATGATCACGAACATATCATTGCTCATACCATAGTCGACGATCTCTTTGACGCGGTCGAGCCATTTGGGATCGATGGTGTATTTTCCGTCAGAAGAGAGATGACCTTCCCAGGAAACGGGGATACGTAAAACATTAAAACCCGCATCTGAAACAGCTTTTATCATTTCCGGTGTTGTTTTTACGTTGCCCCAGTAGGTTTCGTATTGTTCAACTGAAAGCTCCGGATCATCAGAGAGCGTGTCCAGTGTATTTCCCAGATTCCATCCTGTCCTCATTTCCTGAACAAGTGCCATGGAGGAAATATCACGCATTTCCTTTTTTGAAGCGGAATTGTTTTCATCTGAGGAGATCGATGAGGAATCATCGTTGTGTTCAAGATCACATGATGACAGCATGAGCGTAAAAGTTGAGAGAACAAGAAGGGATCGTATAAGTTTGTTCATTGGTGGTTCTTTCCTTCATGAAAATCATTTTATTAAGATAAAGTATGATCATGATTTTTTGCCTGAAGATACTTTAGAATTGTTTTTTTTGTTATTGCCTGAAGCTTTTCCTGAAATATCAACAGGTGCTTTGACCGGCATCGGGAATTTCTGATCTATTTTGGCAGGCATTTGTTTTGCTGCAGGTTTTTTCTCAAGAAACTTGTATAATACTGCTGCTATGAATGCACCGGTAAGAGGAGCTGCAAGAAATACCCACAGACAGCCAAGCGGATCATTTACTCCGTTTATTGCAGAAATGATGGCCGGGCCAAAGCTTCTTGCAGGATTTACTGAGGTTCCGGTAAGACCTATACCGAAAATGTGGACCAGTGTAAGCGAAAGTCCGATGACAAGTCCGCCAAATGATTTGTGGTCAGCTTTTTTTGAAGTGACACCAAGTATTGATAATACAAAGATAAAAGTCAGAAGAGCTTCGATAATAAAACCTGCTCCGTAGCTGTAATTGAGTGAAGAAAGACCGTTTGAGCCGAGACATCCGGTTTTATCTTCAAGATGTCCGAGATGAAATACTCCTTTTAATAAGCCGGCGCCTGCTGTTGCACCGAGTATCTGTGAACAGACATATCCGATAAAATCAGCAAGGTTCATATTCCCGGAAATCAGAACCGCAAGTGAAACCGCAGGGTTTACATGACATCCTGAGATATTTCCTATACTGTAGGCCATGGCTACAATAGACAGACCGAAGGCAAGTGCTGTAAGAAGATATCCGCCTCCTGCCGGACTGCATCCGACGAGCATGGCTGTTCCGCAGCCGACTGTGACAAGTACCATTGTGCCGATAAATTCAGCAACATATTTTTTTAAACTTTCCATAAAATTTCCTCCCTAAAAATCCTTTTTGAAAATATAACAACACAGAGGATATCCCCCGCCTCTGCAGGCGGCGGGGTCTATCTGACCAAACAGTCGGAGTACAATCTCCGACTCATTGGTCTGCGATTCTACGAATTGCCTCTGCTTTGTAAA
>JAZUJY010000027.1:0-9149 GCA_045643005.1 Oscillospiraceae bacterium
CGCAGAGAACTTGTAACAAGTGGACTTATTCAAAGCCTCAGCGGAACTGCTCATTGCTATGACAATGCTCGTATGGAAAGCTTCTTTGCCACACTGAAAAAAAAAACTGTATCAGATACCTACATACCGAATGAAGCGAGAAGAAGTTAGAACAGTAATCTTCCGATATATCTTCGGATACTATAACACACAAAGAATCAACAGCTTCAATGAAGGTGGTCTACCACCTGTGGCACTAAGAAATTCAAAGCAACGCTCTCATCACGTTGCCTGATATATGCCTATTTCAGATTTTGGGTATTTTATGACTGCACATTTCTTGACAATTACATAATATGAAATATAATTTGGGGACTTATATTGTCAATTTTATGTATTGATTTTATTTACAAATTAGTGTATAATTATTGTAGGACTAGTAAGAATGAAGAGAAGTATGCTTTTTGCAGATGACTTTGATGTTCCATTTGACAATAACAAGGCTGAAATGGATATTCGTAACATAAAGGTTAAAACCAAAGTTTTAGAATGTTTCAGATCTATTGAAGGTGCGAAGGAATATCTGAATATCGTGTCATTTGTTTGTATCGCTGTCAAGCATGGCTTTTCATATTTTGATGCTATTCGTCTTGCTGTCTCAGGAAATTCTTTATCTGTTTTTCTTGATTTGAATGAATAGTTACCAAAGGAAAATATAAAAGTGAAAAATTGGAGGAAATATAAATGAAAAAAAAGATGATTTTGATTATGGCTGCATTAACTTTAACAACAGTGTCGCTTTGGGGATGCGGCTCGGAAAAAAGTACAAAAAACAATTCGGAAAAATCAGAGAAAAAAGTATATCAGATAGCAACTGATAATGCTTTTGCACCATTTACGTATACTGATGAAAACGGTAATTATATCGGCATCGATATTGATATATTCAATGCTATTGCTGAAGATCAGAATATCGAATTTGAATATCAGCATCTTGGATTCGAAGGATCATGTGCCGCTATTGAAACCAGCAAAGCAGACGGCGCAATGTGTTGTCTCAGTATAAAGGAAGAAAGAAAAGAAAAATATGATTTTTCTGATCCGTATTACAAGAGCAGCGTTGTTGTAGTTGTAAGAAACAATTCAGAAATAAACGAATTTGCTGACCTCAAAGGTAAGAAAATAGCTGCTAAAATTGGAACAGACGGTGAAAGATATGCAGCTGATTTAGCAGAACAGTTTGATGCAGTATCACAGCCTGTTGAAGACTTTTCAACAGAATTTATGATGCTGAAAAGCGGAAATGTTGATGCAATTATTGAGGATATTACTGTCACAAAAATGGCATTGGCAGATGATGATACCTGCAAAATTATTGGCGAAGAAGGCTATGCTGCTGATATAGGTTTTGCAGTTTCAAAAGGAAAAAATCAGGAATTGCTTGAAAAATTCAATACAGGTCTGAAAAATATCAAAGCAAACTCAAAGTATGATGAGATAATGTCAAAATATTTAGATTAAGTGGGAGGCGTCTATGTGGATGACTGACGTGTTTAACAGCTTTAAACAGTCATTTATTGATTTATCCCCTTCTTTACTTGATGGATTGACAATATCAGTTTTAGTTACATTTATTTCTGTTTTAGCTGTTATTATACTTGGATTTGTATTGTGTATGATGCTACTTTCAAAATCAAAGCTGTTGCATGCAGCGGCTAAGGTGCATATTTTCTGTATCAGAGGTACGCCTTTTATGGTGCAGTTATACATTGTATTTTTTGGTATTCCGCAGCTCTGCACTAATTTAGGATTTGAATTGAGATTTTCTGCTTTCATGGCTTCTGTAATAACCTGTTCAATCAATGGCAGTGCATATATGGCTGATGTATTTAGAACAAGTATCGAGGCTGTTGATCATGGTCAGATCGAAGCTGCAAAAAGTCTTAATGTTTCTAAATTTTATATTATGAGCAATGTAATATTGCCGCAGGCGTTGAGAACCTGCATCAGTTCGATTGGAAATCAGCTGATAATTACCTTCAAAGATACATCGATATGTTCTGCAATTGCACTGTGTGATATTGTGTATATGGGTAAATTATATATTGGACGTACAATGCGTCCATTTATGACTTATATCGTTATCAGCGTTTTTTATATTGTTGTTATTTCACTTGTTTCAATCTTAATAAGGTATATAGAAGGGAGATTGAGTTTTGGAATCAAAGATAGCGATAAAAAATGTTAACAAAAAATTTAATAAACTCAATGTACTCAATAATATTTCCTTTAGTGTTAACAGAGGCGAAGTCGTTTGTATAATCGGTCCTTCGGGCTCAGGAAAATCAACCCTTATCCGCTGTATCAATAATCTTGAAAATGTTGATTCAGGTCAGATTATTATTGATGGTGTGGATATTGTGACTGCTGATAAAAAAAGCAAACGCAAAATATTGGGACAAACCAGTATGGTTTTTCAGAACTTCAATTTGTTCTATAATATGAATATATTAAAGAATCTTACGTTTGCACCCATTGTAAATGGAGTTATGAACAAAAGGGAAGCTGAGAAAAAAGCAATGATTTTGCTTGAAAAAGTTGGATTAAAAGAAAAGATACATAATTATCCTAATCAACTTAGCGGAGGTCAGAAGCAGCGAATTGCAATTGCACGTTCGTTGATGGTTAATCCAAAAATTATTTTGTTTGATGAACCGACAAGTGCGCTTGACCCTGAAATGACTGTGGAGATACAAAATATTATCAATGAACTTGCTAAAACGGACATAACAATGGTCGTAGTAACTCATGAAATGAATTTTGTAAAGAGAATTGCTGATAAGGTCGTTTTTATGGATTCGGGTACAATACTTGAAGTTAATGAAACAGAGAAGTTTTTTTCTGATTTATCATTAGAACGTAAAGTAAGTTTCCTTGAAAGCGGGGAAAAATAAAAATTCAGCTATGTACAGATTTTTTGTGCATAGCTGTTTTCTTAAAAAAGGAGTATATATATGGAAAAAATGAAAATATTTTGTTTGCCTTATGCTGGGGGGACAAAGAATGTATATAGAGAATGGGTAGATAAATATGCTGATTTGGTTGAAATAATCCCTTTGGAATACAGCGGTCATGCCAGTAGATTTGATGAAGAATTATTCACATCTGCTGATGATATGGCGGATGACATCAGTACACTGATAATAGCTGAAAAGCCAACGAATTATGCAATATATGGTCATAGCATGGGCTCACTCATTTCACTTCTGACAACAGTCAGATTAGAAGAAAGATATCAGTATGCTCCTAAAGCTGTAATAATCGGCGGTACTCGTCCACCACATCTTTCTTATAAAGATGTGCAGATCGGTCATTTGCCCAAAAATGAATTTATTCAGAAAATATTTGATATGGGACAGATGGATTCTGAAATAATGGAAGAGCCTGAACTTATTGATATTCTTTATGAAATAATTAGTGCTGATATTATGATTGGAGAAAATTATACAGGATTTTCGGAACTTCCGAAAATTAAAGCAGATTTGTTTGTAATGACAGGTTTGCAGGATGATGAAGCACCACAGGAGGATATGGAAGAATGGAAAGATTACAGCGATGGGAAATTTGAATTGAAAACTTTTAATTCAGAACATTTTTTTCCGTTCAATTGTCCGGAATTTCATGACTATTTTGCTGAACTTATCAGAAAGTTGAATTGATAAAACTTTTATTTGAACCTGAATCTGTGAGGTTGATTGCTTGAAATGAGCAAAAAAACACGGATTCAGGATTTTTAATGCCTACGGTTTATTCATCCATTGGTTTAGTAAAAAAAATCGAAAATTCATCAAAATGTGGTATGCTGCGTGAATTGCTTTGTTACGGGCATAAGATGAACGATAAGCCATTGCTTGTGCGCCTTGATTCGGGTAATGATTCTGCTGACAACTATTGTATTCTGCTTGAAGACAGCTGCTTCCTTCCAGAAAATTGAAAACGAACTCTCTTGTACTTGACTTGACTATCTTTGCATTCAACATACTTCGGATTCTCGGCTATTATTCTGTCAGAACAGGCAGCGAGCCTAAAATAAAACGCCCTGTAAAACGCCGCCGAATTCGTACAGTCAATGATAACCTCATACTAATAGCCAGTCATTTGACCAAACATTCCAGACGAGTCATCTTGCCATTTGGACGAAGTAATGCGTGGCGGCATAATTTTCTTGATGTTTTGAATGCAATAGCCGAAACATAGTCTCGTCATAATCCATTTTTTGAAACAGCCTCGATAAGGGCTGGGATTTCTGCGCCCTGTGCCAATACTTTTTTCAGGCAGATCTCTGATCTGTCTTTACGTCGTGTTCTTTTCCGGTAAATACAAACAGGAGTATGTCTTCTTTTCCGAACATACTCCTGCGTTATTTATTACTTTTCCCTTAGCTTAATGACATTACCCTTAAGGGGCAGTGTCCGTAACAAGCTCATATAGGGCTTTCTTAAAACAACTGTTTTACGGGTATTTTTGATTTTTCAGCAATATATATCAAAATGAAGAAAATTCTTTTGCAATATCAAGAGGAGTTTTTCCTGCATTAAGTTCCTGTATCATATAAAGTGCAGGATTCATTCCTTTTTCAATTCTCTCATACAAGCACTGAAGATGTTTTTCTTCATTGAGATTTCTGCTCTTAAGGCCATTCTCGGCAACATTTACAAGATCTGTAAGCATTTCTTTCACTATAGGATCTTTCATGTCAATTTTCTGAGTTATCGCCATTTCTCTGAGCAGAGCGTTATTTTGCTCAAGACCGGATTTTTTATAAAATGCATCTAAAATACCATATGCAGCTTCCCAGTTATTAGCAATACCAAGATTAAATGCAAGCGGGGCAAAAGCGTTATAGAATGGCTGTGTACAGTCACTTCTTACTTCAAGTGCATGATATTGATTTATAACAACATGTTCAAAAGAACGATATGTAGCGGTCGTATTATCTTTAGCAACGAAATCTTCAACCTTTTCCGGAACAATAAAAACAGGTTTGCCTGTAGAGATATCAGCAAAGATTTTCTGCTGTGCTATGTGGTCAACAAGTTCATCAAGTGATGAGAGATCCTTTTCAATAATTCCTAAATTCGGAAGAGGCTGATAACTCCACTGATAATCTCGTGTACAAATCAAATTTTTAGGGAATTTGTCATAATTTCCGTCGTCTTTTTTATTTGGAATAGAATTGGAGAACAGGAGCGCTCTTGCAAAATCAAGTCTATTAAAAAGATTGTAAAGAGTAAGAAGCTGTTCACCTTTTACATCGATATGACTTTGGGCAGATGCCATCATGGTATAGAAATTCGCAACATTTTCTTCTGATGAATAATCAGCAACAAATCTTCTTACCTGATTATAGAATGGATCATGTGTGAATTGTTCATCACTGTCAAAAGAGAGTTTAAAGAAATTTGTACCCATGCCTGTAAACATGAAACCAAGTTTTCTGAATTCCTCTTGTAAAAACGAGCAATAGCCATAAAATCTGTCGGCAATACTATTGACTGAGACATCTTTTCCAAATGAAAATTCAAATACCTGATATGAATAATCACACGACACCGCATCAATTCCATTGCTGATTCTTACGATACAATCATCACTTCCGATAATTGTGGCTTTAAAATCTTTTTCTTCAATAAGCTTTTTTAAGACTTTTTGTACAGCGGCTTTGTTGTTGAGATCATCTGTCAGCGGAAAAAGTATGGTTTCGATTTCCGCACCGATATACTTTGCATCCTTTTCAAAATACGGCTGTATTAATTCCCTGTAGATTTGTTCTTTTGCTGTCATAATACAATTCCTTTCATAAAAAAATATCTTTTTCACTTCTATAAAATTAAATGAATATTTTTCGTTACAGATTGCGGAAAAGATGTTTACGAATGGTAATCTTGATGTCCACATAAAAATATATTGACGCATAATAGGTGATTTGCAGAGATAACATCATTGAAAGCTATTATAGAACAACATGAAACTTCTTTTTCGACGGATTAAAACGAATATATATCCATTAAATTCTATCTTATATTTTTTTGCTTATTTGCCTGTTCAGCGGTATTTTCTGCACAAACACATTTGCTACTAATAAGTATTATAGCACTTTTATATACTGTTGTCAAGTGAAATCACGAAAGAAGCACGCAAATCAAATTTTATGATTTAAGGCAACACCGCACAAAGCACGTCTGATGACTTTGTACGTCATAAACTTGCACCTTTTCCGTCATCCTGCACAGAACCCCCTTGACATACGACAGTATGCCTGCAAAATTTCTGTACAATCTGACGAAAAATCTAACGGCGTTTCTGCCGCACAATCTTTGTGCGGTGTTGCCTTGACTAAATTTTGGTGAAAAATCTATTGAAATTTTGCTCGAAATAGTGTATAATTAAGGTATATATTTATAACTTTCACTTACTTGGGATGCTTTGCATCTTATAGTTTGTGATAAACATTTATACATTAATAATATATTGGCAACTCACATAAATAAGTCATGTGCTTGATGAGGTGTTGCCAAAACGACGGTTAAAGGTGAGGAAAAAATGAAATCAAACAAATTAGTAAACAAGAACATTGAAGACGTTTATTCACTTACGCCACTTCAGGAAGGTATGCTTTTTCACAGTATGATGAACGGCGATTCATCAGTCTATATCCTTCAATCCGCATATGATTTGAAAATGAGGTTGGATTTTGATGTTGTTGAAAGAACACTTTCCATTTTAGCAGTAAAGTATCCGGTATTACGAACAAGCATATTCTATCAGAAAATTGATAAGCCACGACAAATTATCCTCAGAAACAGAACAATTCAAATGATAAGCTATGACTGGCAAGGAAAAACTGACTTTGACAGATGTTTTGATGAATTATTAAAAAAAGATGTCAAAAGAGGCTTTGACCTTTATAACGACAGCCTTCTCAGATTTACCTGCGTTAATGGTACAAACAGCGCAAAGCTTGTTATTACTGTGCATCATATCATAATTGACGGTTGGTGCGTTAAACTAATTTTTGATGAATTTCAGAATATTTATTCAGCACTTCTTGACGGCGCTGATTTTGATTTGATTAAAAATCAGGTTGAAATCGAAAAAAATCAGATTTCGAGCTATAGTGATTATATTAAGTGGATTAATAAACAGGATATATCTAAGGCTATGGATTATTGGGATAAGCTTCTTGATGGCTATGATACTAACTGCTATATAAAACCTGCATTTTCAATTTCAGGCAGTGAAGAACGGATAGAAAAAAAGTTTTTCCAGTTGAGCGAAAAAACTACGACAAAATTAAAAAAGGTAGCTGCTCTTGCCGACGGAACTATCAACGCCCTGTCAGTTTCTGCAGTAGGAATAATGCTTCAGGAATACAGCGGCAGCAATGATGTTGTATTTGGTAATGTTGTTTCCGGAAGAAATGCTGATATAAAAGGAATTGATAAAATTGTCGGATTATTTATCAATACTGTTCCTGTCAGAATAAAGACTGATAAAACCACAAGGGTTATTGATCTTGTAAAAAAGCAGTATTCTCAAATAAGTGATACGTCAGATTACGATTATTGTTCACTTGCTGATATTCAGGAGCTTACCCCGCAGAAATCTGATCTTATCAAGGTTCTTTATGTTTTTGAGAATTATGATTCCGGTTCGGAAAATAATGATAAGACCAACGACTTTTTTACCATTGAAAGCAGCAGAGGACAAACCAATTATGATATTTCAATTTGCTTTTTCGAAGAAAATAATCATCTTTCATTCGGTATCATGTTTGATGCCTGCAAATATACTGATTATGAAACAGACGGAATAATCGGCAGACTTGCAAAAATTCTTGAAGAAATGGCTGAAAAGCCGTATTCACCAGTTTATGAACTTGAAAAAGTAACAGACAGCGAAAAATCTGTTATTTTTAATGAATTTAATTCAACAGAAACAGATTATCCGAAAAACAGAATTTTATCGGAAGCATTTGAACAACAGGTTGAAAAAACACCTGACAATATTGCTGTAGTTTTTGAGGATGAGAAGCTGACATATGCTGAATTGAATGCAAAAGCAAACAGCCTTGCACATAAACTGCGTGAAATCGGAGTAAAACCCGATGATTTCGTTGCTGTGCTTGCTGATAGAAGTATTGAAATGATAGCCGGCATTTATGGTGTCATCAAGTCTGGCGGTGCATATGTTCCGATAGACCCTACATATCCTGAAGAACGCATCAGGTTTATGCTTGAAGACTGTCAACCGAAGGCTGTATTAAAATATAAAACCGATAGTATAACAATCAGCAATGAAATAACTGTAATAGACCTTGCAGATAGTCAGGTCTGGGAAGGTGCGCCCGAAAATCCTGAACATGTCAACAAACCAGAAGATCTAGTTTATTGTATTTATACATCAGGTACAACAGGCAAGCCTAAAGGCGTTATGCTCGAGCATAGATGCGCTGCACGTCTTATAAATAACAGCGAACTTGATTTCGGCATGAAGGAAGGTGATGTCGTTCTTCTTTTTGCAAGCATATCGTTTGATGCATCTGTAGCTGAACATATCATGGCTCTTATTTTCGGTGGAAAACTTGTGATTCCTGCTCAGAATATGGTGAATGATCCTGTATATATCAAAAATATCGTTGAGAAAAACAATGTCAATGCATTGTGTCTGCCGCCGCAGTTCGCTGAACAGTATGAACTGTCGGATTCTAAATTTGTGCTTACCCATGGATCTGAGGCAATCAGGGAGGTCGTAAAGGGGATACTTAAATATGCCGATTTCATTAATTCTTACGGTCCGACTGAAACCACTGTATGTGCAACAATTTTAAGACTAAAAAAAGGCAGTGAACTCAATGAAAAAATAACAATAGGCAAGCCACATAAAAATATTAAAATATTTATTCTGAAAGGGAATAGTCTTTGCGGAATAGGAGTTCCGGGAGAGTTATGTATAACAGGGGACGGTATAGCAAGAGGCTATCTTAACAGACCTGAACTTACAGCGGAGAAGTTTGTGAAAAATCCATTTGGTGAAGGAAGGATGTACAGAACAGGAGATCTTGCAAGATGGCTTCCAGACGGAAATATCGATTTCCTCGGCAGAATTGA
>JAZUJY010000028.1:0-3636 GCA_045643005.1 Oscillospiraceae bacterium
GTGTCCGCAGAGAAAAACCAGTTCCCAACGGTACAAAGATCGAAGGCACTATCTCCATTTCAAAACATTTCGATGCATGGAAAAAATGCGGTCTTGAACTTGGTAAAATGTATGAAGTTGCCCTTAATATTGAGGGTTATCAGTCTAAAGGCAAGGCTGAAATATACAAGAACGATTTAACAATCGAGGGCACTTATTCTGAGGCTGACGACATTGAAGTAGAAGTTGATGAGGAAGCTATCAAGAAACTTGCTGAATCCGAAAACGCAGGCACTCCTGAAGATGCAGGCTTCTTTGAGAGCACCTTCGAGACCGGCGTTGAAGGATGGATCACAAGAGGCGGTCCGCTGTTAACAGTTGATAAAGAGCAGTTTTCTGAAGGTTCACAGTCACTTTTCGTCAGCGGCAGAACTGATTACTGGAATGGTGCTGCAATAATGCTCAGCAGTGATACGTACAAGTCGGGAGAGGCTTATCATTTCTGTGCTAAAGTTATGCAGAACAGTGGAGAAAACGCTACTATGAAAATGACACTCCAGTATGACCTTGACGGCGAAAATTATGATGAGATCGCACTTGCCGAAGCACCAAACGGTGAATGGATAACTCTTGAAAATCTCGCTTACTGTATACCTGAGGGCGCTGAAAATCTCCAGTTGTATTTAGAATGTACGGACAGCCTTACGGACTTCTACATAGATGAGGTATCAGGTGCTGAACGTGCCGATTAATAGAATAACTGTATATTTAAACAAAGTGTAGAAATATGCTGGATAAATTTATAAAATGGGCAATGAATAATGGCTGGAATGTCATTTCAACTCGGGAAAAAACAGATTTGCCTGATAGCATTAAACGCAGATATGATATACCAGTTCAATGGTATAACTTTATTTGTAAAATTAAAGTCTGCGAAAATCAATCAGCGACAAAATGGTTTTTAACAGCCAACGATTATTACCTACAGGATAATGGTTTTCAGTGGAATGATTTTGAAGTTCAAAGCCTTCAATATAATGATAATGAAAAAAGTGTCATTTCATATTGGGATAAGCATTTGCCAATTATTTTGTGTGTTGACGGAGATTATTCATATTTCGCTATAAATACAAAGAACGGGAACATTGTATATGGGTGTGAACCGGAATATGAAGTTTCAACCGTGATAGCAGAGAATTTTAATATTTTTATTAATAAAATCATTTCAGGTGAAATAGTGCTGTAAATTCTGATATGGAGTGGAATAAAGATGCTGGATTATGAAGCTTTGCATAAATTGTCATTTGAAAATGAAGAACTGGTTAAGAAATCAAAAATTTGTGGTTGCTTTTATTGCGGTAGGATATTCAAGTCTGCTGAAGTGATCGATTGGTGTGAAGATGAAAATGCAAGAACTGCTGTCTGCCCTTACTGTGATATTGATTCGGTGCTTCAGGAATCTCTTGATGGTTCATATGAACTTAATAAGGATTTATTATTTGAAATGAATCTAATATGGTTTGATGGCCACGGTTTTTCAACAGAATGATTCGTGATCTTACAGCAACGGTATATCCCTGTTGCCTATAATTTTCTATGTATTATATAACCGTCCTGTCTCTAAAAATGGAGATTGGACGGTTAATTTATTTATATAGGGCACCTCTAATAACCCGTTTTGAGTAAAAAAACAGATAGGTGCAGCAGCTGCAAGGAAAGCCCTTGAAGACGTGCTTTCGCACTACGAGAGGGTTTGACACAGCAGATGCTGTCATAGCTGTTTTTTCTCAGAAGGGGGTATTAGAGATGCCCTATAGTATTTTTGAGCTGTTCATTTTCTAAATGATATTCAATATTCCTGGACTATATTAGGTCGATATGCAGAACGAGTATTTCAGTGGTTACTATAATGTAAATGGCAGGCACAGATATCCGCCTGCGTGTTAAAAAGACAGGACAATTACAATATCTTGTTGTCTGTTATCTAATTGTAACTAAATTGTTTTACAGTTGTTCTTGTATTTTATTGCTTTTTTTGCTAAAATATAAACATACCCCGATAATTAAACACCTTTTTACGAAAGAAGGCTTCTATATGAAACACTTAAATATTAAGAAAATCAGCGCACTGTTGCTTTCTGCTGTATTGCTGACAGGCTGCGGTCCGATTGATAAAAACGTACTGACTCCATCCAGAAAAGCTGTCAAATCCGTTGCTTGTGCAGACACTACTTCAATAGACGAGGCGTTTTCAACGGCACAATATCAATTTGCAATTGACTTGTTTTCTCATTCCCTGAATACAAAACCTGATGACAATATCATGGTTTCATCATATTCCATGTCTATGATGCTTGCTATGCTTGCAAACGGTGCGTCAAGTGAAACACAGGACGAAATCAAAAAGACAATCTACGGTTCTATGGACCTCAATGACCTGAATTCCTGTTTCAAATCATGGCGTGAATCACAGCCTAATTCCAGAAAATGCAAACTCAGCAACGCAAATGGTATCTGGCTGGACTCATCCATTGAAGGAGTCAAGGAAGAATTTCTGGCACGCAATAAGGTATTCTATGATGCGAAAATTTATCAAAAAGATTTGAATTCCGACATAGTGGAAGATATCAATAAGTTTTGTAAAGATGAAACGGACGGCATGATTCCGCACGTTATGGATGCAATAGATAACAACATTGGAATGGCTATTATCAATGCAGTGTCCTTTGATGCGAAATGGAAAGATAAATATTCGGAAGATAACATCTTTCAAAGCAACTTTGAAGGTATCTATGGGGAGCAGCGTGCCACAATGCTGTTCTCCGAAGAAAACACCTACATAGAACAGAATGGTGCGGTAGGCTTCCTGAAATATTATAAAGATAATTATGCTTTTGTGGGCATTTTGCCCCCTGATGAGATGTCCGTTGCAGAATATGTGAAAACACTGACTGGAGAATCCCTGCGTAAAATGATTCAAAACCGCACAGAAAGAGAAATAGACGTCAAAATTCCAAAGTTTAAATATGATACTTCACTGGATATGAAAAAAATTCTGACAGATATGGGCATTTCAAAAATATTCACAGAAGAGGCAGATTTTTCAGCCCTTGCCAATTCACACTTGAAAATAGACGATGTACTGCACAAGACTTACATTGAACTGGATGAGACCGATACAAAAGCAGCAGCTGTTTCTGATGTTACAGTAAGTGCCGTCAATTATGAAGTATATTTGAACAGACCGTTTTTGTACATGATTCTGGACATTGAATCAGAACTGCCTATTTTTATTGGCACAGTACAGAATATATCCTGAACACCAATAGCAAAAATGCTTCTTATATTAAAACAACACCGCACAATCTTTGTGCGGTGTTCAGCCTGTCGAAAAAGCCGGTCTTAGCAAAGAGACCGGCTTTTAAAGTAAGAAAAGATATCAACAAAGAGAAGTTGAAGAAAATTTGTGAAAAAGCCAATAGGAAATCATTCCTCTGCTTTCTTTACAGCCGAAGCCTGCATTCCGGGAAACAACGGCAGCTGTGTGCCGTTCTCCATAATGACCGTGCTCTGCTCAGTTTTACGCCCGAAAATCTGCTTTTTCAGCCATGTGAGCTGTTCCTGCATCTGTGCAAGCTCTTCTTTCAGGACAGCATT
>JAZUJY010000029.1:0-2918 GCA_045643005.1 Oscillospiraceae bacterium
TTCGAGCCATCATCTGCGATAATTAAGCAGATGATTTCAATAGTAATTGGAGACTCGGAAGAGACTCCGATTACCATTTTTAAGAGAAAAGCAGGGGGCAGAATCAAATCTGCACCCTGGCTAACCCGTGAATAGTAACTAAGTGACTGTGTTCTCATTGATTTCAGCGGTAAAAAGCTTGACGCTTGAAAAATATTATGATACAATTTTTTATGGCAGAAAAAAGCAGATTACATAAGGACGGGAGGGTTTATTTATGATTAATGGTAAAAAAAATGGCTTTTGTTGCTTCGTAAAAAGTATGTTATTTTTATTAACCGCATTCTGTGTGTTTGCTTTCAGTGTACCTGAAACAGCAGATGCTTTTTCAAATGAGATCAATTTTATAGGAAACGTTGATTTTAAAGTAGATATTGAAAAAGACGGTTCCGCTGTAATTGATGAAAGCTGGATCGTTGCTTGTTCCGGTGACAGCAGAGAACAAAGCTTTCACAGAATGGTGGAAAGGCCATGTAATCAGCTGGAATATTATGAAGAGGCCGAAATAATAAAGAGCTATGTAGATGATAATGAAGTTGTTATTATAGATGACGAAACAGATACAGAAAATGACTGGTTTTTATATTCGCAGGATGAATTCTTTTGTATAGATGATTTTATTTGGAATGTTGAATCAGACAGTAAATCACATACTTATAAAACAGAATACAAAATAAAAGATCTTGTTAAGCTTGATGAAAACGGAAAAGCTGTTTTTAGCTTTGATTTTATAGATGACGAATTTTATAGTAGGATTTTTGTCAGAAGCGCTAAAGTAACAATAAACCTTCCGGGAAAAGATAAAAACGCCGAAATCGCGTTTTATACCGGAGACTATGATTTTAACGGAAAAACACTGACAGCCGTTCTCGATAAGCCGTCAGGTTTATTAAAGTGCAGTATATGTACAGAACCGGACATTTTTAACAGTATTAAAAAATATTCAGATGTTGTTCTTCCTGATGAAAAAGATTTTGATAACAGTGAATTTGAAATGACGAATCTGATATTATATGTTCCTGTAGTGATTTTTGCGCTGATTTTTTTACTGATATTTCTTTTATTTAAGAATGTTTTATTTAAAAAAGTAAATATTGTCTCATATCTTTTGGATCAGACGCTTCTAAAAAATCAGTCAAAGGTATCAGGATGGATTTTTTTAGGCTGTCTGGTGCTGGTTATTTTATTGGTGATATATGGAAATAATACATTTCAGATACCCGCAGTTGATTTAAAAACAGAACTGTTACCTGACGGATCTGCCGAGATAACAGAAACATGGACAGTAGAGTATAAAAACGGGGAATACAAAGAATTTTCAAAGGATTTTCCAAAGCTGGATTCACAGCTTATGTATTATGATGATATTGATATATTAAGCTGTTCCATAAACGGTGTCGAAGCAAAGCTGACTGTTCCTGATGATGATACCGATTATACCTATTATTTTGAAAAAAACAAAGGAACCGGTTCAAATTTTATTCACTGGAATTACAAGCCGTCAAAAGAAACTGTATTTTACAGTATAAAATACAGACTTAAGGATGCTGTAAAATATTACTACGAACTTGATGAGGCAGTTTTCGGATATCAGTTCTTCGGAGACAATGTGAAGAAAAATGCAAAAATTGCAAAACTGGTTATCGGACCGTTGAGTGATGACAGTGAAATTGGAGAGATAGAGGAGAATGAAGATCTGGGTTACTTTTACTATGATAATTATTTGTATGGATATTCTCATATACTGAAAAAAGGATTCGACTTTATTGCTCCGACATCACCGGAATATTTTGATGATCTGAAAGACGTTGACGATGTTGAAGTACCTGCGCTGGTAAAATTTCTTCCGAAAAAGGAAAATAAAAGTATAAGCAAATGGGATGCTCTTGACATAATTTCGTTTATGGAAGGATTTGTTCCTGCAGCAGCAGTAGTATATATTATTGCTGCACTTATCGTTTCAAATGTTATATATTTCAAAAAGAAAAAGAAGAATCCGGGCTTTTTATACAAGGCTGCAGCAGAACTTGAAAATACAGGTGTTCCGTATGCATGGTATTTCTTCATGACTTCAAAGTGCAAAAAAGAAAACAAATACAGGCTTTTCTTTATCGAAATGCTTGATATGATAAAGTCAAACTGTGCTTCGTTTTACAATACTTCTTTTATAGTATACAAAAAGGCTTTTTCATCTTCACAAAACGCTGAGTATATCAGTTCAATGCACAGGGATTTCCTTGAAAAAGTTCTTTTAAGAATAGATCATTATGAAAACAATGATGTTTATGATTTCCCGTTTCAGAGCATTGCATTTGTTTTTGAAAAGAAGCAGTTTGAGAAAAAAATCGGACGAAATATTTCAAAATGGTACAGGCAAAACAAGAAAAATATGAAGCATTCATCTGAATACAATGAGCTGAAGTATGATCATGGAATAAAATCACTGAAAAAAAATCTTTTACTTTGGGAAAAATATGCACAGAGAGACAAAAAAACTTCAACGATATATACCTGTGTAAGGTCGGTTTACTATTCAAACTATGTAGAGATCCACACTGTTCTTGGTGCTATGTGCTCCAACAAACAGATAAAACGATCAGATGTGTTCTTTAACGACCGCAACGATCCGTTATTTGTTTTAACACCTGCTTTCAAGCTTATTGACAACAGCAAAATTTCAGTTCTTCCAAGTCTGACATCGGCTATATCACGAGGAATAGCCAATCCTTCCGAGGTCGGAAAGGACCTGAAAAATGCATTCAGATCACTGTGACAGACCGTTATTCTTAACATAACGGAAAGGTTATTAAAATACTAAAATCAGATACGTTTCAAAAGGAGGGCATTATTATGCTGAATATTTATTTTGGTGATATGCC
>JAZUJY010000030.1:0-13552 GCA_045643005.1 Oscillospiraceae bacterium
GGCACAGGTGCGGTGTTGCCTTAAATATTTCTTTTTCGTCTTGAAATATTTTGCTATGCGTGATATAATTTTAAACAAGGTGGTGACTAAGATGCTCAAAGCAGCAATTGTAGATGATGAAGCAAAATTTATATCTGTATACAGCAGATTAATAACAGAAGCTTTTTCAGAACATCATGTAATAATTGAATTGAAGACCTTCAGCTCAGGAACTGAATTTATAAAATCATTATCAAATAACAAATATGACCTTGTATTTATGGATATTGATATGCCTGAATTGTCTGGAATTGATATTGCATCAGAATTACGAAAAAACAATCAGAATTTTGATTTGATTTTTGTATCGGCTCATCCTCATTTTGTTTTTGAAGCTATTAAGTGTACACCGTACAGATTTATAAGAAAATCAAATCTGAAAAAAGAAACCCTTGAAGCTGTTAATTCATATTGTACAAGAACCCAGATGAAATTCAAGATGATTTCTCTTGAACTTCAAAATGGAGATGAAATCAATGAAAAAGTCAATAACATAGTAAGCTTCTTTTCAGTAAGGCACGATGTTTATTATGTCAGCAGCAGTGAAAATGAAGCAAAAATCCTTTCGAGAAAATACAGCTTGTCACAGCTCGAACAATCTGCCCAAGAATACGGCTTTATCAGAGTTCATAAGTCACATCTTGTTAATTACAGATATATCAAGACTATAAATTCTAAATCATTATTTATGTCAGATGACAGCGAAATTCCTATAAGTCACGGAAAGAAAACAGAAATACAGGAACAGTTTATGAAGCTGATAAGAAATGAGGATGTTATATGATATGGACAGCAATAGAAATTGCAGCTATAATTGCTGAATCTTTCCTTGCTCTTGCTTTTAATGTTGGCTATTTCAGAATGAAAAACAAGAAATACTATCTCCTGAAAATTTTTGGAGGTACGGTAGTATTAAGTTTATGGGATTACTTCGGAACTATGCTTGTAAAAACTGAGTTTCTTGCAATGAGTGGCTTCACGGTAATATTATTTGTTTTTTCATTAATGTTCTTAAAAAACACAGCTTTTGAGAAGTTTATTATCGCTATATTAAGCTGTACGCTGTTTTATCTTATTAATTTACCCATTCTATATCTATTCTCATATTTATTTAATAGAACAGCGTATGATATGACTGTTGCAAAAGGAACTGAACGTATAATAATTCTCTTTCTAACAAAAATGCTGTATTTTGTAGTAACTCAGTTAATAGTTTATTTCAGGCAAAAACGAGCCTTTCTATTCAAGCGTAACGAGTGGTTTCTGGTATCATCAAGCTTTACGATTACCTTTGCTATAGCATTTTTCCTTTATTCGTTAAGTATTGATCTCTGGAAGCAGTTATATGTTTATATTGCAATAGTTGCATTGCTTATAATCCTTGACATAATCGCCTTTAAATTTATGATTAAAATTAATCAGAAGAACGCAGAGCAACTCGAAAACGAGCTTTTAAGGCTGAGTTTAGAGCAGCAATCTGAAATAATTGAAAAAATCGAAGTGCAGTATGACAGTCTTTCAGAAATGCGTCATAACTACGTTCACGAGCTTGCCTATATGCAGGGCGTGCTTGATGAAAAAAACTATACCAAGCTTGAAGAATATATCCAAGAAAAGCTCTCTTCTGAAAAGCTGAAAGGATATAATTACATTTTCACTTCAAACAAGGTAATTGATTCGGTAATAAACTATAAATTCTCTATCGCAGAACAAAAAGGAATATCCGTTGTTTGTACACTTACAGCAGAAATATCCGAAAAATTTGAACACGATATTTCAATCATTCTTTCAAATCTGCTTGATAACGCAATTGAAGCCTCAGAAAAATTAAAGAACATTAAGCCTGAGATAATTCTAAATATAACTGAAAAATCAGGCTATTACAGTATTCTGATAAAAAACAGAATAGCTGAATCGGTGGTATCGAAAAATAAACAGCTTCATACCACTAAGCCTGATAAACAGCATCACGGATATGGTTTGAAAACCGTAAGAGTGTTGGCAGAAGCACATAACGGTATGACAGATATATATGAAAAAGACGGATTTTTCATTGTAAATGCTATGATTAATACTTAAAATTTGTCCCCAAACGACTTTTTTGGTCGTTTGGGGACAAATTTATTGACTTCGATTATTTTATGGATTATACTGGATTGTATACTGCATAACAGAGGAGGAATGAAATATGAAGCTTCGCTTGCTAATATCAATGAGTACAACGTTATTGCTGCTTACCGGCTGTTATCCGACTGGTGAGATTAAAAATACGCCTGATAAAAGCAGCAAACCGACAGATGAACGCCTGAATATATCTGTTTCACTTCCGAAAGATTATCCGCACGATATATCCAATTTAACGTGTGAACCAATGATTTTTGAAAATATTGATGTCGAAACGATTTTTTTCGGTAATGAAAAGGGAGATTACTGGAAAGAAATCAACGAAAACAGCGTTGTTCTTTCAACAGGAAAATACTATCATTTATATGCAAAGGGTGAAAATAAAACCACATTGTTTTATGATGCAGGGATAATTAATTATATTTCAACGAACGCCTTTGAAAAAAACTATAATCTGTTTCCGAATTACTATTCTGTTCAGCA
Source organism: Oscillospiraceae bacterium (assembly GCA_045643005.1). Lineage (GTDB taxonomy): Bacteria > Bacillota > Clostridia > Oscillospirales > Ruminococcaceae > HUN007. The sequence goes on from JAZUJY010000030.1 coordinate 2,647, forward strand.
TTCAGAAAGCGGAATGCAAGATATTTTCCCGAATAATGAAATACCTGATTTTTCTGCAAATGAAGCTGAATCTCAGGTACTGTCTGTTATTGAAGCTTTGCGGCTGCCTGTGTATGATACTCCCGAAATTTATGCCATTGACCAGAGTGCAGCAGATAATGCAGGCATAGAGCAATGGGACAGCAGTGATGATGCATATATGTTCATTTATCCAATGAATTATAATAATCTCCCTTCTTTATGCAGCTCAGTAAACAATATTTCAGGCACATTGAACGCTTCTCCATCCGGATTATCAGTAGTTGTAAGCAGAAACGGAATAGAATATTTTGAAGCTGCTGGAGTTATGGATAATACTAACGCTGTTGAAACAAAATCAACCTTTTCTGCCGAAAAAGCACTAACCACCTTAGAAAACTATTATTCATCAATTGCATTTCAGAATAATATTCTAAAAATAGAAACAAACGGCTGCAGCCTGCATTATATAAATAATACTGTTACTGAAAAAAATAATTCTTATGAATTGATACCGGTATGGAGCTTTTATGAAAAACGAACAATTAAAACCGAAAATGGCACAGATATGCCATTCTATTCAACTATTTGTGTAAATGCCATAAACGGAGAAATATATTGAAGGTGATACTATGAAAATATATTACGCATATATAAAACGAGTCATTACCTCATTGCTTTTCTGGTTAGCTGTAACAGGAGTCGGTGTAATTACTTATTTCGGAATGACCGAGGAAAAGCCGTTTACAGTTATATCAGGTTTTGACATAATGCTTGACCTTAGTACATACAGAAAACTGATGATGTTATTTGCAACTCTGCCATTTGGAATGACATATTGCAGAGAATGGAAAAACAAGTATGCAAGCTTTATAGCATCAAGAACAACTGTAAAAAATCACCTAAAAGCCTATATTATAATGCAATTTGCCACCTCATTTATAGTGACTTTCATAGGAATCTGGATAAGTATTCTGATTTTATGGCAGAAACTGCCTTTGCATATTAATGACGGAAATATCTATACAGGATGCTTTGATGCATTGGTTACTCAGAATAAGCCGATTTTATATCTTCTGTTTCGTTCTTTGCATTATTCTGTGAGTATAGCTGCGTGGTCAATGTCAGGCCTTGCTATGTCATCTGTATTTACAGACTCATATCTTGCTGTTATATCACCGCTTGTATTCAGCTATGGTCTGGAATTTATAACAATTGAATCATCATTTTTGCCTGATTTATGGCATCTTTCGTTAAGCTATACCGATTTTTCATCAAATCCGATACTTTCATCTGTTTACATAATAGGTGTATTTTTGCTTATCAGTCTGATGTTTTCTGTTGTGTTTTATAAGATAGCAAAAAGGAGGGCTGAAAATGAAATTCATTAGCAGAAGCCTGAAAATATGTCGGCAAAATTTCAGAAAGTGGCAAACAGATTATAGAGTATGGGCAACAGCAATTCTTATTTTTGTGCTTATTTTTGAGCAAACGCATAATCTTTCAAAATTAGCTCAGTCGGTTGGAATATCATCAACTTTATGGTATTATCCATTTTTGTATTCTCAATATCATATGAAACTGATTCTTATCCTTCCATTGCTTCTTGTATTCTGCAATGCACCATTTGTTGATGAAAATGCATTGTTTGTAATTCTAAGAAGCAAACGGAAATCATGGATTTCAGGACAAATATTATATATTATAACTGCAAGTGCTGTATATAATCTATATATTCTTCTCTGTACGCTGCTCACATCATTGCCAGATGCAGAAGTATCTTCTGAATGGGGGAAAATTCTGAATACAATGTCAGTTACAACGCTGGCAGCGGATTCAGGTTATCCGTTTCTTTCATCTTCACGCTTTGTTCTGACGTATTTTTCACCATTACAAGCTGTGTTTTTTACATTTATTCTATCATGGTTTATGTGTATAATGCTCGGAATGATTATATATATTCTTAATACAGCTTCAAATACAAAATATCTTGGTGCTGCTGTAAGCAGTTTTCTTATACTTTTAAGCTGCTATGCCGAAGTTTTTGGCAGCAGCAAAATGCTTTGGTTTTCACCTGTGTCATGGTGTACTGTAGACCAACTTGATGTTGGCGGAAAAACAACAAATCCTACCTTCACTTATTGTATGTTGGTATATATAACCATTATTGCGGTTATTGCATTGATTTTATTTATATTCAATAAGCGTTGGAGATTTGAAGTATCACAAAAATAAAGGTGTGAAAATTATGAATGATATAATTGAAATCAAAAATTTAGTCAAGAAATTCGGAAGCACTACCGTCCTGAACAATATTAATATCGGTTTCTCTTATGGCTGTATTCACGGTTTGATAGGAAGAAACGGAAGCGGAAAAACAATGCTTTTCAAATGCATTTGCGGTATGCTTCCGCTAACCGAAGGTTCAATAAAAATACGAGGAAAAAAGGTGGGAAAGGATATAGATATTCCTGACAAAATTGGAGTGATAATTGAAACTCCCGGCTTTCTTCCTGAGTACAGTGCTTATAAAAATCTGCGTTTCCTTGCTGACATATATGGAAATGTTTCAAAAGAACAAATTGATTCAGCTATCAAAAAAGTAGGCTTAAATCCAAAGGATAAAAAGAAAGTCGGAAAATTTTCTCTTGGAATGCGTCAAAGGCTGGGGCTTGCACAAGCAATAATGGAGAATCCGAATTTGTTAATTCTTGATGAACCAATGAACGGACTTGATAAAGACGGCGTTAATGATATGCGGAAGTATCTTATTGAACTAAAAGAACAAGGTAAAACAATTCTGATTGCATCACATTCCGCAGAGGATATTAACGTACTATGCGATACTGTCTGTGAAATGGATAAAGGCAATTTGGTAAAAATAAGAGGCTTTAATGCAACAGATTCCTGAAATCAAATTTCAATTGTATTTTTGCTGTTAAGGCAATACCGCATAAAGATTGTACCCTCTGGGGCACAGGTGCGGTGCTGCCTTAATACCAAACGCAAAGTATAGTGATACAAAAAAGCTGATTCAAATGAATATTGGTGATGTCAATCTGATCAAGGACGTAAAAAACTATGTGTACAGACATGGATGGTTCGATGAATTTCAACTTAATCCTAAGTTGTTTCAGTGCAGAGTAGATTGTTTTATCAGCCTATGCAACAGCTTTGAGAATTTAGATGAATATTCCGCTGAAACAAAGAACGCACTGAAAGCTATTGTCAAAAATGATAAGGAACGCTCAGCTATCAAGAAAATCCTTACAGGTTCATTTGAAGAAAGCATGACTGAAATCGCAAAAGATATTTCAAATGGAGCAATGGTAGAGCTTTTGAAATTGATCCCATTTGGAAGTCTAGCCGGAAAAGCAGTTGCGGCGTTAATTCAAATTCTAACATAGTCAAACAGGCAGATATCTCGAAGATGTGAGATATCTGCCTGTTCTGTTTCATAGCCCGCTGTATAGGTCTTTACATAATAGTTGGTGAAAACTTCTATATGAGTACCGACCTGAAGGTGGCTATTTTTTAATAATATTATCTTTTAAACTTAAATGCAAATCCGAGACCGCCGAGAAGAACTGCTGCTGAAATTCCGAGAAGAATCCATGCAGAAGAGGTATTTGTTCTCGAACTTCCATTTGGATTAAAGTCATTCATCTGAGGTCTGTCACCACGATTATTCTGAAGTTTGTCGTTTTCGGGATTATCAGATTTTTCAGATTCTGACACATTTTCATCAGACTTGAATCCCCCCTGCATATTATTGGGAGCAAATCCGTCAGGCATATTATTAGGGTCGAAATCATCAGGCATATTGCTCGGGTCAAAACCTTCAGGCATATTATTCGGGTTAAAGCCATTTGGAATATTATTCGGATCAAAATCTCCTGAAGGCATTTTTTCACTAAAATCCTGTTGCTGATTAGCAACATTTTCAAATCTTAAACTGCTCGTATTTGTGATTCTGATGCTGGAGTTTTCTTCAGAGTTATCTGAATTGCGATTCCTTCCGAAGTTTTTCTTTCCCTCAAAATCTCTGCCAGGGCCTCCGCCACCCATATTCATCGTTCCCATATCAGAGGTATTAATGTCTGATGCATCAATTAATGTGGAACTGTTCTTCTGTCCCTCAGAGGTTGAAGGAATTGTACCTGCAAGCTGTCCCTTTATGCTTTCTGAACGAAGTTTGCAGAACTGCTTGATTGTTTCAACACCTTTCTGAAATTCTTCATAAGTACAAAACTTTGTTGCGTCATTTTGAACATATTTATCAATCATTTCTGCGGTTTCAGAGATGAATTTCTCAAAATCAACACTGTTAATAAACTCGTTAAAAAGCTGGTGATACTGCTCTGTATAATCTTCATTATCGAAAATCCATGCAACCATAGGTCTGTCGCTCATATTTCCTGATGAAACAGGTGTATCAATCGGTGAATTTACAGAAGATGTAGCAGATCCGCCCTGAAATGACCCGAAAGCTAAATTATAATCCCAGGGAATCATTGAAAGCTGACCATTTTTCTCATACAGATAGTAGTTGTGAATCATCTGACCTGTATAGCTGTCTCCGTTCACAAGGAAGTTATGTACAACAAAGTATCTTAAAACTTCATCAACATCAACAATTGATTCAATGTCACTTTGCTCATAAAGTGCTTTTAAGGATTTAATCAAACGCTTTTTATCAGCCGTATTTACTGTGGTTTTTGCATTGTTAAAGATATTTGAATAGCTTGAAATTTCATCATCTGTATATTTCAGTTTTACATCATCACTGCCCATACCGAAGCCACCGCCGAAATCAGGCATGCCGCCATCGCCGAATTTTTCATCAGGATTGAAGTTTTCAGGTATTTCACCATTTCCGAAATCAGGAATTCCTCCACCAGAAAAATCAGGCGGCATATTTCCACCGCCAAAATTCATCCGTGGTCTTGAATTATTATTTTCAGAATCACCTGAATTTTCATCATTCATGAAATCCTTCATATCAAAATCCATGCCATTACCACCTCCGCCGCCAAAGCTCATACTGTCAGGCTTATAGAGGTCGCCGTATTGTTCGCCGTAATTGCGTTTCAGAAATGAATCTTCAACGCTTTCAACAGCAAGATAAAGTCCCCATTCTTCACCATTTACAGACACATCAACGTAGCTGCAAAGAGGAGTATCAACGCCAAAATTATACATCATTGTATAGGCAATATAATCCTTCATATATGTGTTGTCCTGAATGATATTGTTCAGGCAGAGCTTATCAAGTCCGTGATAAGTATTTCCGTTTTCATATTGGTCAAACTCGATTTTAAAGCTGTATCTGTTACTGTCCATATTCTTTACTGAACTAAGAGAGGTATTGCCTTTTCCACGAATACCGACATTTTTTACAGCTTCGCCATCAATTACAAGATTACACGCTGAATACTGTTCCGACTCACAGGTCTCAAGAAATCCATCCCAGTCATTGATGACAATATCAATTTTATGTACCTTGGAATTATCAAAAATTCGTTTTTCATAGCCTATTGTGTGTGCAGTTGTTTCAATTTCGAGCAAGCTTCCGTTGCAGAAAAGAAGCCCGATAATCAAAGTGAATACAGTAATTATGATGCAAATTTTATCTATGTTTTTATGTGCAGACATTCTCTCACCTTATCCCATATAATCGCCGTTATAGCTGACAAGTACAGCACTGTTTACACCATTTATATCGCTGAGTGCATTTACAAAATCTGTATTGTCATCCTTGAGACGTATTTCAAGATTAAGCTCAACACAGCCTTTCTGTGCAGTTTTGCTCTTTACGACGCATCTTTCAACCTTTGTATCAAGAAGAGCTTTCGCTTTATTTTCACTTTCGTTTCCATCACAACGTATTACTACAATGTAAGGATTTGTGTGAGATTTGCGGTTTACAAAAATGAGAAGAATCACACCGATAATAACACTTCCGATGATTGCAAGAGGAATCATTCCTGCAGCAAGGACAATACCTACTGCAATTGACCAGAAAAGAAAAGCAATATCAAGAGGTTCTTTAATTGCCGTACGGAAACGGACGATTGACAATGCGCCGACCATACCGAGTGAAAGAACAACATTGCTTGTAACAGCAAGAATTACCACTGTTGTTATCATTGTGAGTGCAACAAGAGTTGTTGCAAAGCTTGAAGAATACATAACGCCTGAATATGTTTTCTTATAAACAAGGAAAATAAACATTCCAAGACCAAATGCAAGTACAATTGCAATGAACATATCAAGAACGCTTACGCTTGTGATGTTCTCTAAAAAATTCGACTTAAAAATATCATTAAAACTCATTATAAATACTCCTTATTAATATTATCCATAGATTCTGCAGGTGGCATATTTTGAAAAAGCTCCCTCACGTCTGTCAGCAAGGGAAACAGCATCCCTTATAATATCAGGAAGAAAAGCATCCCACTTCACTTCAAGAATAATTGAATCGGAAACAGGAGCTGTAACGCATTTCGGATTAAGGAAATCCGTACAATTCATACCGCTTCGTATATTATAATCAATCGTTACACGAACATTTCCGGCAGGAAAAATAAAAGGTTCTCTCGTGTAATCAACAATTGTTTTTGGGGCAAGTCCCTGATTTTTCATTTTCGTATAAAGTTCACGAATTAGAGAAAATTCAGAATCAATCATCCAGTCTGTATCTCCTTTAACAATCGCCTGAGCCTGTTCTTTTGTGAGATTTGCACTTTGCTTATTTCCCAGACTGTCAAATTTACTTTTCTTCTCTAAATGAATTACAGACGTATCACCGTTGTAGTAACGTATACGAAATTTTTCACGCTTATTTAATCCATTAACTTTTTCTTTAAGTGCCTTATCATTGATATTATCAAAGTAAAGGCTTCTTATCAGATATTTTCCGTCAACTGCGTGTACATCGGGATATGCAACAGCACTCAGTCTCTGCCTTATTGTAATCATATCAGCAAGGCTGATTTCGTGCTTGACTTCGTGTCTTAGATTCATAGATATCACCTCTTTTCATAATTCAAGTATACAGTAAGTTGCTGAATTGAAACTGAAAAAGAAGCTGAAAAGAATGAAAACTATGTGAAAAATGTGAGAATTTCAGCTTGAATTCAGCACAATAGTATATTATAATAATAATAACATAGCTAAAGGAGTGATAGCATGAAAATACTTATCATAGAAGACGAGAAAACACTTGCTGATTCGATTAAGCTTTTGCTGACCTCAAAGGGATTTGAAGCTGATGCTGTTTATGACGGTGAAAACGGTGAGGATTATGCAATGCTGAGCATTTATGACTTAATCATACTTGACGTGATGCTTCCGAAGCAGAACGGTTTTCAAGTAGCAAAGCATATCAGACAAAAGCACAATGGCACACCCATTCTCATGCTTACTGCGAAATCGGATATTGACGATAAGGTGCAGGGACTTAATTCCGGAGCAGATTATTACCTTACAAAGCCATTTGATTCAAGAGAACTTCTTGCCTGTGTCAATGCTCTGCTACGCAGACAGGGTACACAGGTAAACGAGATTGTTTACGGAAATACAAAACTCGATTTGGATTCGGCTTTGCTTGTTTGCGGTGAGGAAAATGTTCGGCTTTCCGCAAAAGAATTTGATATTATGCGTATATTTATGGTTTCGGGGAAGAATAATGTTTCCAAGGAATCTCTGCTGACAAAGGTCTGGGGCTATGACTCAAATGCAGTTGAAAATAATGTTGAAGTTTACGTTGGATTTTTGCGAAAGAAACTCATTTCAATCGGGTCAAATATCCGCATAGAAGCGGTACGCAGATTAGGCTATCATCTGGAGTGTGATTCATCATGCTGAAACGAATGCGGTTGAAATTTGTCATTGTCATAATGTCGATTGTAACAATACTTTTCGGAGCAATTTTTTGTGGAATAATTCATTTTACAAAGCAGAATATCGAGCGTGAAAGCATACAGATAATGAGAGGAATCGCATTTACTCCGCCTACACCTGTTTCTGTCAAACCAATTGAGCCAATCGAAAATATGCCGAAAAATATGCGTATGCCTTTTTTTAGAATTTCTAAAGATGCGAATGGTGAAATTACTACTTTTGGTAGTGATTATTATGATTTATCTGATGAGAATTTTGTTGAGGAACTTCTTGAAATTGTAGAAGAAAACAAAGATGAAATCGGAATCATAAGTGAATATAATCTCAGATATATGAAGAACAATTCTCCTTTGGGACTGAGTGTGACATTTGCTGATATTTCAAACGAACAGATGATGATTAGAGGACTTATCAGAAATTCTCTTATTATCGGATTTGTGGCATATATTTTGTTTTTCGGAGTAAGCCTTCTGCTTGCAAAGTGGGTTACAAAACCTGTTGAAAAGGCGTGGAACGAGCAAAAAAAATTTATTGCTGATGCTTCACACGAACTAAAAACTCCGCTTACGGTAATTATGACAAATGCTGAGATGCTGACAGATACAGATTATTCTGAGAACGAACGGAAAGGATTTACAAAAAATATTCTCTCCATGTCAAAACGTATGAGAGGGCTTGTTGAAAGTCTGCTTGAGCTTGCAAGAATAGACAACGGTGCTGCAAAAACAGTGTCAGAAAAGATTAATTTCAGCAAGCTTGTTATGTCTTGTATTTTGCCTTTTGAGCCTCTTTTTTATGAAAAGAATATGGAACTTACTGTAAACACCGAAAACAGTCTTTGTGTTGTTGGAGATAAAAGTAAGCTTAAACAGGTTGTGGATATTCTGCTTGACAATGCTTTGAAGTATTCTGATAATAATGTGTCAATAAATTTGAAATCACAGGGAAATCACGTCCTCTTATCTGTTTCTGGAAATGGAAAGTCTCTCTCAAAATCTGAATGCAAAGATATTTTTAAAAGGTTCTATCGTGCCGATGAATCACGAAACGACGGAAACAGCTATGGTTTGGGACTTTCAATCGCTGAAAGTATAATTACTGAACTTGGCGGTAAAATCTGGGCTGAAAGCTATAACAGCATTAATATATTCTATATCTTGTTGTGAATTTTAAATAATGACTTTTGAATGATTACAAAAAATAGCAGCCTGCATAACTTATGTGGGCTGCTGTTTTTTGTTTATCACTTGTTTAATAATATGGCAAATCTTTAAAAGTATATTTTTTATCGAATTTGATTCTGCTGTTGTTTCATCGGTTGCCTTTTAGCTGATTGACATTACAAAAAAGTGGACCGGTCGCCGTCAGGACTGGAGCCGAATCTACGCTCAGCTTGTTATCTACTACGGAGACAGAATACCTGAATAACATTTTCATCTTGACAATCGAATAATCATATGCTAATATTCCTGAACTTCTCTCATCAGAGTCACGCCGTCCTTGAAGTCCGCCTTATACGCAGCTCTCATCTCAGCGGCGGCAGTTTCACTCTGCAAGTCACAGAGCTTATGGAACAGGATAATCTGCTCCTCAGTCAGCGACTCCTCGAACGGGATAGCGGTCTGCTCCCACTCATCAGAGAAGTGGTCTGTCTTGATAGCACCAATACGGCTATTGTAGATCTCATCAATCATAGGGATACTTCCTTTCAGTCAAGCGTTATTATAAGCATTAGCAAAATCGTCTGAAACCGCAGTTTACAGATGTTCGTAGCTTGACCAAGTAAAACACTCGCTAAATAACAGAACATCTCAAGCAACGAAAAAGCTTTGTTCTATAATGTATTAGAGCAAAGCTTTTTACTATTATTATCGGAACGGTACTGTTTTCGATTATTGTTGCTATTTTGATAACTCCGTTTTCCAATGATGACATCAGATATTACGCTTCACGATCATCAGAAAAATGCAATCGCTCACGCTATGTTTGGCGGTAATACGTTGTTTGCGCACTGCGTTGGAGCGGGCAAGACGTATGAAATGATTGCAACGTCAATGGAAAGCAAGCGATTGGGACTTTGTACGAAGTCACTTTTTGCTGTGCCGAATCATCTGACCGAACAGTTCGGTGACGTTTTCCAGAAGCTTTATCCTGCCGCCAATATTCTTGTTGCTACGAAAAAAGACTTCAAAAAGGAAAACAGACAGCAGCTCTTTGCAAAAATCGCAACGGGCAACTATGATGCAGTCATTATCGGACATTCTCAGCTTGGTATGATTCCTGTTTCAAAGGAAAGACAGGAAATGACCATTCAGGCACAGATTGACGATATTTTGCGCGGTATTGAAGAACTGAAAAAGAGTGAAGGCTCAAGGTTTCAGATCAAGGCTATGGAGCGTTCTCGTAAGAGCCTTCAAAAACAGCTTGACAAGCTTCAAAAAGTCAATCAGGATAATACTCTCACATTTGAGCAATTAGGCGTAGACAGGCTGTTTGTAGATGAATGTCATGAATATAAGAACCTCTTTGTAAGCACAAAATTGCAGAATGTAGCTGGTATTTCCAACTCTGCTTCACAAAAAGCTCTTGACCTTTTCTTGAAGTGTCAGTACCTCGATGAGAAAACAGATGGAAAAGGTGTGGTTTTTGCTTCAGGTACGCCTCTGAGCAATTCTATTACAGAGCTGCATACCATGATGCGTTATCTTGAATATGGTTTCCTGAGTGACCACGGCTTACAGCATTTTGACAACTGGGTATCTGTTGTCACCCACCCAAAAGGACAACCATTTTACGACTAATTGATTTCCACGTTATTTTGCGGAAGTAAAAGGTTTCTGCTGTCTGCAAGTGGTTCGCTGATGAACTTGTAGTAAATGTCAATCCTGCGAGGTGCATTGCGATCTTCGGGACGAGCGTGGACTACAATAAACTCTATCAGGTCAAGGCACAGCTCACGGGTAAGGCAAGGTGCATCGCTCCA
>JAZUJY010000031.1:0-2276 GCA_045643005.1 Oscillospiraceae bacterium
GGAAACAGTTGCGGAAACTACAAAAGAAGAAACAGTTAAATTTTCATCCGATGAATTATGCGATGCAATGAAATTAACTCTCAGCACTACATTTGATTCAGTAAATGTAGGATATTTTGAAAGCGAACAATTGTATGTATGTACAGTTAGTAAAAACGGATTAGCCACAATAGCTTCCGCAGTTATGGACGGAACAATTGAAAAAAGCCAGTGGGATGAATATGTTAAAACATTGCAGAAAACAAGCAGAATTCTTGTGGACGAAATGAACGTATATCAGTTAGGTGCTCACGTTTCTATTATTGTAGTTAATGATATAAATAATGAAAACTATCTTCTTTTATACACAGACGGCAAACTGATTGAAGATACAGTAACAATGGATATGCAATAAAAAAAGCGGCTGTTGCGAAAATCACAACAACCACTTGAAAAATAGTATTTTAAAAAGGAGACCAATACGGATAGACAATCCTAATGTCAATATAAGTATACCAAAAAAGTATACTTTTGTCAAGCAAAAAAATCACCTGTGTGCAAAATCCTACACACAGGCAACCACTTCAAAAAATCAACTTCATAAAGAATGCTAACACTATTTGAATAGATTTATAGTGTCAACGAAATTATACCACATTAGTATACAATTGTCAAGGTATAAAAAGAAATTGCCGACCGCATAAGCAAATCGACAACTTCCATAACAAACACAAACTCCAATTATGGAGCACCTATATTGTAACATATAAAAATCAAAATGTCAATACACTTCTGAAAAGAAAGGAGCCGCCAAGCTATGCGTAAACTTGACGGCGGGTTTTAAAAAGAAACAAAATTATTAATCAGGAAGTGTTCTAACATACTTCAAGAGGGCTGTTTTAATTATACCAAATTAGTATACTTTTGTCAAGTGGAGAAAGGATAAAAAAACATGGCAAAAGCAATAAAATTAAAATCAGGGAACTGGCGTTGTCAAGCGTATGTCGGCAAAGATGAAAACGGAAAACGAATAATCAAATCATTCACTGCTCCGACGAAAAAAGAGGCAGAATATATGGCTGCTGATTACATGGTAAACCATAAAGAAAAAGCAGCAAACGAAATGACGGTAGGTGAAGCAATCAACAAATACATTGAAATCAAATCTTCTGTACTGTCACCATCAACGATAAGAGGGTATAGAATAATCAGAGAACACCGCCTTCAAACGTTGATGAACATACCACTTGACAAACTGACACAGGAACAAGTTCAGAAAGCCATAAATGATGAATGCAGACGGCTAAGTCCTAAATCAGTGAAATCCTCACATGGCTTGCTGACAGCCGCATTATCTGTATTCTGCCCTGAAATGCGATTAAGAACAACACTTCCAAAAGTCCCGAAAAAATTCAAGGATTTACCAACGCCACAAGAAGTGCTATCAGTAACCAAAGAAACCGAAATTGAATTGCCTGTGCTGTTGGCTTTGTGGTTAGGACTTAGAATGTCGGAAATCAGAGGGATAAGAAAAAAGGATATTAAAGACGGCTATTTGACCGTACAGAATACAAAAATCAGAGTTGACAAAGAAGAAGTAGTAAAAACAATGACAAAAACGATTGATTCAACACGCCGATTGAAACTGCCAAAAGAAATACAGGAAAAAATCGACGAACTGAACATAACAGATGAAGAAGAATACATCATAAATAAAACATCCTCATCAATATACAAAAGGTTCATAAGAATTCTGGAAAAAAACAATCTGAAATATATGACATTCCACGACCTCAGACACCTGAATGCAAGCGTAATGCTAATGTTAAACATCCCCGATAAGTATGCGATGGAGCGTGGCGGCTGGTCTACCACATCAACACTGAAATCCGTATATCAACACACGTTCACAACCGAGCGTGAACAAGTAGATAATAAAATTGACAGCTATTTTGAAGAAATAGTCAACACAACATTCAACACAAATAAAACCAAAGTAAGCAAATAAGCGGTTTTTAAGCTATATATGAGGGGTTCAAATCCCACCATCTCCGCCAAGCTATAAACCGCATTATTACGGCAAACGTCGTAGTGATGCGGTTTTGTTATATGCAAAAATATGTATTAATAGGAATGTTTTTTCCTAAAACAGCGCTATTTTTCCGAAAAATTCAACACAAAATTCAACACAAAAGCAAAGTTACCAACCGCCGAGCCGAAAAGTTAAAAAATACCACACTATGTTGACATATATGCAGATTTTTTCCGTTGTCGCAAAGTCGGATCGTAGCCATGTC
>JAZUJY010000032.1:0-17334 GCA_045643005.1 Oscillospiraceae bacterium
TTCAGCGCAGTAACAAATAGATTTAATAAAAAGACAGGGGTTTGAGCTATTGCTCTTACCTCCGCCTGTCGTGCCCAAACAGCTGCAAGAACTTGCAGCTGTTATTCAATAGCAATAGCGACCTCAATTGAGGTGGTTATTACAATTTTAAGCGAAAGAACGTGAATCAGTTTTATATAACTGGCTGGCTGACCCGTGAGTAGTAACGAAATTGATGCGTTTATCCTACTTATTGAGAATTCTATTATTGCAAAAATATTATTATTATGGTATAATAAATGTATGTGTATTTATATGATGACACATAGGATATTACCTGCCTTTATGGGCGGTGAGTTCCGCATCTGCTTGTAAAAGCAGAGTTTTGAAAAATAAGTCAGGATTTGGTGATAAAAGATGCTTATCAGCTTGAAAAAAGTAAACAAATTTTATAACGGAAATCAGATATTGAAGGATATAGACCTTACCATAGATGAAAATGACAGGATAGGGCTTATTGGTATAAACGGATGCGGAAAAACCACGCTTTTGAGGCTTATCACGGGAAAAGAGGATCCTGACCGATTTACTGAAGAGGACGGTATTATTTCGAGAGCAGCGAAGACAAGCATCGGTTATCTTGAACAGATGGGTGCTCTTGATGGTGAAAATACTGTCATCGAAGAAATGAAGGGCGTCTTTTCGGAACTGATGGCAGTTTTTGAAAGAATGAAGGAACTCGAAAAGCTCATGGCTGAAAATGACTCGCATTATGAGGCTCTGAGTGAAGAATATTCGAGAATATCGGCTTATTATGAAGCAAATGACGGATATATCATAAAAGTAAAGATAAAAACGATCCTCAACGGTATGGGATTTACCGAGGATCAGTTCGACAGGGTGATATCGAGCTTTTCAGGCGGTGAAAAGACACGACTTGCAATATGCAAGCTTCTCCTTGAAAATCCTAATCTTCTTATACTTGACGAACCTACAAACCACCTTGATTTCAGAACGGTAATGTGGCTTGAGGATTATCTTAAGGACTATAAGGGTGCACTTCTTATTGTATCACATGACAGATATTTCCTTGATAAAACAGTAACATCCATATGCGAAATAGAAAATACGGAGCTCATGCGTTTTAAAGGAAATTATTCCACATATACGCATCTCAAGGAGGAGTATGTCACAAGACAGCAGAAGGAATATGACATGCAGCAGAAGGAAATCGCAAAGATGGAGGACTATGTTGCAAAAAATCTTGTTCGTGCATCTACTTCAAAAAGCGCCAAAAGCAGAGTGAAGGCTCTTGAAAAAATGGAAAGAATCGAAAAGCCGAATACATATCATAAGGCAGCAAAGCTCGAATTCACGTTTGCACAGGATCCGCCGCAGGAGGTCCTGAAGGTTAAGAACATAGATATCGCTGTAGGAATGGGCGATGAGAGAAGAACACTTGTTGATGATCTTTCCTTTGAGGTAAGACGAGGCGAAAAGCTTGCGATTATCGGCGACAACGGAATCGGAAAGTCAACTCTTCTGAAAATAATACAGGAAAAGCTTCCGCATAAGGGAAAAGTCATGTGGGCTGCAAATGTCAGAATTTCATATTTTGATCAGGAGGCTGCAAATATAAATAAAATGAACACTGTTTTCGAGGAGATACATTCAAGATATCCTCTTCTTACTGACCTTGATGTAAGAAATCTTCTCGGAAAAGTTAGGCTTGTCGGTGAAAATGTTTTCAAACAGGCAGGCGTGGTCAGCGGCGGTGAGCGCTGCAAGCTGTGTTTTGCCATCATGATGATGGAGCACGGAAATGTGCTTATCCTCGACGAACCTACGAACCATCTTGATCTTCAGACCAAGGAGGTACTTGAGGATGCACTTGTAAGATACGAGGGAACAATTATATATGTATCACATGACAGATATCTCTTAAACAGAGTATCATCAAGGATCCTTGAAATAACAAACGGCAGTACAGAGAGCTTTAACGGCGGATTTGATGATTACATCAAGGTTAAACGTGACAGAGAACAGGCTCTCATGGAGATCGAAAATCAGAAAAAGCAGGAGGAGCTGCAGGCTGAATATAAGGAAAAGAAGGAAAAAGCCTTCAAAACCAAGGAACAGCGAAATCAGGATGCAAAGAAGAGACAGAGGATCCGAGAGCTTGAAAAGGAAATGGAGGAGCTGTCTGCTGAGCAGGAAAAGCTTGAAGCAGAGCTGACTGATGAAAAAGTAATTGCTGATTACAATCTTATGAATGAAAAATGCATGAGAATAAATGAAATAAAAGAGCTTTCAAACGAAAAATTTGACGAATGGGCAGAGCTTTCAGAGAGCTTATAATGGGAGGAAAAAATAATAAATGGATATTAATAAGGTTTTAGCAGAGGAGTTTAAACTCAGACAGGAACAGATCGACAACACAATTGCACTTTTTGATGACGGGAAAACGATACCTTTCGTTGCCCGGTACAGAAAGGAAGCAACAGGTTCTCTTGATGATCAGATCTTAAGAGAGATTTTTGACAGAATGACATATTTAAGAAATCTCGATAAGAGAAAGGAAGAGATCATTGCTCTTATCGACGAGCAGGGTAAGCTGACACCTGAACTTACAGAGGCTATAAGCAACGCAAAAACACTTGTTGAGGCAGAGGACCTTTACAGACCTTACAAGCCGAAGAAGAAAACAAGAGGCGGTATCGCAAGAGAAAAAGGACTTGAACCGTTTGCCGTGTTTATCATGAAGCAGGAAAAGGGTTCAGACGTAAACAAAACAGCTGAAGGCTTTATCAACGAGGAAAAAGGTGTAGCCACAGTTGAAGATGCGATCACAGGTGCTCAGGATATTATTGCTGAGGATATTTCTGATGATGCCGATCTCAGAAAGCAGCTCAGATCATATTTTATGAAATCCGGAATTATCGCATCAAAGGCAGCTGACAAGGAAAAAGAAAGCGTTTATGAAAACTACTACGAATTTTCAGAGCCTGTTGCCAAGGTTCAGAACCACAGGATACTTGCAATGGACAGAGGAGAGAAGGAGGACTTTTTAAAGATCTCCATTACTGCACCTGATGAAACACCTCTTGCAATGTGCGTAAACAAATATACAAAGAACGAATCAGCATGCGGAAAGCTTGTTGAAGCTGCAGCTGAGGACAGCTACAAACGTCTTATATTCCCGTCCATAGAACGTGAGATCAGAACAGCTCTTACAGAAAATGCTGATGAGCAGGCAATAAAAGTATTTGCCGAAAACTTAAAGCAGCTGCTTTTGCAGCCGCCGATAAAAAATACAGTAACACTCGGACTTGACCCGGGCTTCAGAACAGGATGCAAGGTCGCAGTTGTAGACCATACCGGAAAGGTTCTGTATACAGATGTCGTTCATATCTCAATGGGTTCTGAGGCTGCAATAGCCAGAGAAAAAGAAAAACTTAAGAGAATAATCGTTGCTCAGAAGGTAAACACCATCGCTATCGGAAACGGAACAGCATCCCGTGAAAGCGAAGCGATCGTTGCCGAGATAGTGCGTGAGATAGATCAGAAGGTAAGCTACATGGTCGTAAGTGAGGCAGGTGCTTCAGTTTATTCAGCATCAAAGCTTGCAGCTGAAGAATTCCCGGAATACGATGTATCACTGAGAAGTGCAGTATCCATAGCAAGAAGACTTCAGGATCCGCTCGCAGAGCTTGTAAAGATCGAACCAAAGGCAATAGGAGTCGGTCAGTATCAGCATGATATGCCGAAGGCAAGACTTAATGAAGCTTTGGGCGGTGTAGTAGAAGCCTGCGTAAACTCTGTCGGAGTTGACCTCAACACTTCATCACATTCACTTCTTTCATATGTTGCCGGAATAAATTCAGCAATCGCAAAAAATATAGTTACATACCGTGAGGAAAACGGTGCTTTCACTGACAGAAAAGAGCTTCTCAAGGTTCCGAAGCTCGGAAAGAAAGCATATGAGCAGTGTGCAGGATTTTTAAGAGTAAGAAACGGAAAAAATCCTTTTGACAACACAGCCGTTCATCCTGAAAGCTATGACTGTGCAATGAAGCTCATCAGTGAGTGCGGATTTACTCTTGCAGACATAGCTGACGGAAAATCAGCAAGTATAAAGGAAAAGGCAGAAAAGATAGGAATTTCTGAGATAAGCAAAAAGCTTGACATTGGTATCCCGACTCTTAATGATATAGTTTCAGAGCTTTCCAAGCCGGGACGTGACCTCAGAGACGAGCTTCCGCCTCCTCTTATGAGAAGCGGAGATGTCATGGAGATCAAAGATCTTAAGGAAGGCATGGAGCTCATGGGAACAGTCAGAAACGTAATTGATTTCGGTGCGTTTGTTGATATCGGTGTTCATGAAGATGGTCTCGTTCATATTTCCCAGATCTGCAACAGATATATCAAGCATCCTCTGGAGGCTGTAAAGGTAGGACAGGTAGTCAAGGTAAGAGTTATGAGCGTTGATGTTAAAAAGGGCAGAATAGCACTTACCATGAAGCTTGATGAGAAAAAATAAAAAATAGTAATCAACAGAAAGGAATTGAAAACAATGTTATCAGTACAGCATCTTCACAAAAAATACGGTGAAAAAACAGTAGTTGAAGATCTCAGCTTTGAGATTGCAGAACCGGGAGTATATGCTCTGCTCGGAACAAACGGTGCCGGAAAGACCACATCTCTCAGAATGATACTCGGAATGCTTTCACATGACAGCGGTGAGGTTTTATGGAAAGGAAAGGAGCTTGATCCTGTTACATGCAACGTCGGCTATCTTGCCGAAGAAAGAGGACTTTATCCGAAATACTCTCTTATGGATCAGCTTATGTATTTTGCAAAGCTCAGAAATGTATCAAAGTCTGATGCCGCTGAGAGAATAAAATACTGGGCAGAGAGATTTGAAGTTTCAGAATATATTTACCCTGCAAAAAATGCCAGAGGCAAAGCTGTTCCTCCGAAAAAACCGGATCAGCTTTCAAAGGGAAATCAGCAGAAAATTCAGCTTATAGCAGCACTTATTTCAGAGCCTGAGCTGCTTATCCTCGATGAACCGCTTTCAGGTCTTGACCCGGTAAACACAGATCTTTTCAAATCAGTTATCTATGAACAGATCGAAAAGAAAAAGTATATTATCATGTCAAGTCATCAGATGCCGACCGTGGAAGAATTCTGTACAGATATAACCATTCTCAACAGAAGCCGTGCAGTTCTTCAGGGAAATCTTAATGAAATAAAGAAGAGCTACGGAAGAGTAAATCTTTTTGTAAAATGTGAAGCTGATATCACAGACCTTATAAACGAATGCGGAATAAAGCTTGTAAACAAAAAGGAAACAGAATATGTTCTTAAGGTCACAAGTGAAGACCAGGCGAATGATCTTCTTGCAAAGATGATAAATAATAAGATCATGATCATAAGATTTGAACTCAGAGAACCTTCACTTCATGAGATTTTTGTTGAAAAAGTAGGTAATGAAGCAAGTGACAGCAATAAAACATCGGAAGCTGATAATACTTCAAATGGTAATGAAAGTATCAGCCCGGATGAGAAAGCAGGCGGTGAAAATGAAAAAGAGTGACCTTTCCGGATGGAAAAGCGTATTTTCATTTACGCTTATGCAGAATTTAAAAAGTAAGGCTGCGATGATGTCCCTGATAGTGATCTGTATACTGATCATATTTATCGGACCTATCTCTTCAATTTTTGCCGCATCAGGCGTAAGTGAAAGCATAAAAAAGCTGACAGAGTGCAATATTGAGCATATTTATTTTGTAAATGAGACAGAAACTGATTTTGAATGGCAGCGGTTCAAGAAGGAAAACAATTATCTGTCAAAAGTAAATATTATCTCTACTGACAATCCTGTTGATGAAGTTAAAAAAAGACTTGAAGAAAATGCAGAAAATGATCTGGTCATTGAACTTTCTGAAAAAGAAGGCAGCTATGTTTTTACAGTTATTTCTTCTGAAAAAAGTGCTGTATCATCAACAACACTTATGAGTATGGAAAGCAACATGGAGGATTTCTTTTTTGATTCACGTATGAAAAAACTCGGTCTTTCTGAGGATGACATAAAAATAATAAATGTCGATACATCATCATCGGTAATTGATTCAGAAAAAATTACTGAGGATGAAGATGATGATAGTTTTAACCCGGCGGTTATGACTATTGTTGTTATTTATGCAATGATCGTTATGATGCTTGTTCTGATTTCAAGTCAGTCAATAGCGACAAGCATTGTTATTGAAAAATCTTCCAAGGTTATGGAAACACTGCTTGTTTCTGTAAAGCCTCTTGCACTGATAGTCGGAAAAATTTTCGGAACTATTGTTTATCTTGCAATAAGGTTCTTGTGCATCATTGTATCAGTTGGTCTTTCCATAGTGATCTCTTCAGTGACTGCAGGCAGAAAAATGATGGAAACCATGGATTCCATGACAGATACATTTTCAAATATCAGCAGTATGAGCAGTGATCCGCAGGAAATTGTGTCAAATGTATCTTCAAATGCAGCCGATATAAATATCGGAAGAATTCTGATCGGTATCGGTATAATAGTTGTTACAATTCTGCTCGGATTTTTATTTTATTCTGTTCTGGCAGGAATCAACGGCGCTTCATGCAGTTCGATAGATGATCTTCAGGGCGCAAGTACATTTATGTCAATGTCATTTGTATTCAGTATTTATCTGGTCGTGTTTGCAATAATGACAAATAACACTGTTTTATTGAATTTTTCATATTATTTTCCTTTGTCAGGTCTGTATATAGTTCCTGTTCAGTTTATGTTCGGTAAAGTCGGATTTCTGACAGTACTTATCATGCAGGCGGAACTTGTGATCCTTACAGTCCTGCTGTTCAGGTTTGCAGCAAAAATATATCATACTCTGATCTATCATAACGGTGAAAGAATCAAACTTAAGCATATGATAGAAATATCAAAAACTGCGAAAGGAAAGTGATGAAAATGAAAGATGTATTTAGATTTTCATTTATGCAGCAGCTTAAGCTGAAATCATCGCAGGTGACAACTCTTGTTGTGGCACTTCTGCTGTTTCTGTGTGCAGGACTTGTGGCAGCAATAGCTGATGTAAAGACCGGAGAGTTTGTTCCTGAAATTGATAAGGTTTATATTTGCGACAGCAGTCTTCTTCACGGATCTGATTATGAGCTCATGAAGAAGATGTCAGATGACAAAAAGTTTGACAGTACGGAATTCATTAATTCCGAAGACACTCTGGAAAAAACAATTGAGATCGCCAAAGCTGCCGGAACAAAAAATGCAGTTGCAGAAATCAAAAGTGATGAAAACAACAAAATTACTATCAGAATAATAAGACTTGACAATTATGACGGAAAGAAAAAATCATATAATAAACTTGAAAGCTTTATAAATTCAAATATAAAATTTGTTGTATATGAACATCATGGTTTTTCTGAAGAAGTTCAGAATGAAATAGTAAAGGACGTCTCTTTTGAAGAGACTTCTGTTTCAGGTGATGACAAATCATCAATTGAATCAATAATAAAAACAAGGTTTATTCCGCTGTTTTATTCTTTTGTGATGTATATTATACTTCTTATGTACGGTCAGTCAATATCAAGAAATGTCGTTCTTGAAAAAGATTCTAAAATGATGGAAACCATTCTGGTTATGGCTAAGCCGTATGACCTTATTTTTGGAAAGGTGCTGTCATTGTGGCTCTTCTCGCTGCTTCAGCTGATGGTATGGATCATTTCTCTTGCAGGAGGATTTGCTACAGGAATAATGATTGCTTATTCTGCATTTGGCACAGAAACTTCATCGACAGCAAATCTTATATCCAAGATCTTTGACAGCGGTTCAGGATTTTCAGTATTATCTGTAATATTATCAATAGTAATTCTGATGATAGGAATTCTGATGTACTATTCACTGGCAGCCTTGTTCGGTTCATTTGCATCGAAGTCTGAGGAAGTAAACAATTATTTCGGTATTTATTCCATGATCATTGTATTCAGCTGGATTTTCCCATATATGAATTCATTGAACGGAAATGAGAAACTTGTATCAATTCTCAGATATATACCGTTTACAGCACCGTTTACATCTGCGGCTGATACACTTATAGGAAACATGAAGATCTCAGAGAGCTTTATTACTATGGGAATTCTTCTTATATCAACGGTCGCAGTAGTTTATCTGGCTGCTAAGATCTACAAAATACTGGTCCTTTATAAAGGAGAACCGGTAAAAATAAAGGATATTCCGAAGCTTATAAAAATGAAATAAACCTATGGGGCTGTTAGCTGATAACAGCCCCATTAAAAATAATGAAACATTTTTTGTGTTTAAGAAGTGTTATTATCAGATAAATAAGGGGGTATTGATTTGGAATACACAATAAGCCTTACAAACAAGTGCAATCTCAGATGCAGTTACTGCTATGAAAGACATCTGAACACTGATTACGGAAATCTTGATGAAAAAACTGCAGACAAAATAATAAATTTTATAAATAAGCGTGGTGACGCAGGAACAGTTTACCTTTTTGGAGGAGAGCCTCTTTTGTACAAAGATCTTGTAAAAAAGTTCATTGAAAATATCAAAGCCGGTCCTTTTGTCATCACCACAAACGGCACGCTTCTTGATGAGGAGTTCATCAAATGGTGTGCAGAGAGAAAGGTCATCATAAATATGTCACATGACGGTTCAAAATGTGCAGAACGCGGTGCTGACAGAGAACTTCTTGACAAAAACCTGAAAATACTTCTGAAATATCAGCCTGAAACACTGGTTCAGCTGGTTTATACCAAGGAAAATATGAAAGATCTGTACACCAACGTCATGTATCTGAAAAATCTCGGAGTAAAAAAAGTATCTGCAGCGATGGACGCATCTCTCGTTCCCGACGATCCGGATACTTTCGGTGATGAACTGAGAGAGCAGTGGAAAAAGCTCTCTGAAGTAAAAGATCTGTATATGTATGAGCTTGCCGTAAAGAAAAAAAACATAAAAGAAAAAATGAGAAGCACATGTGAAATATGCAAAAAGAAACTGTATATCAACTGGGACGGAAAAATATATCCGTGTGTTCAGTTTCAGAACAGACGCGATTTCCAGTGCGGTGACATTATTTCCGGAGTAAATGCGGCCGCAGCAAGGATGGCACATCCGGATTATTCATCCATGGCACAGAGATGTGAAGGCTGTGAGATATCTGAATACTGCAGAAATTCCTGCGCATGCAGAAAAATGGGTACAACAGAAACACTGAGAGATATTTCCGAGGCTGCATGTATGGAGGAACAGGTACTGATACTGACAGCACTGGAAATGATAGCAGAAGAAAAAAATGAAAAAACAGTCTGACAGCAAAGATGACAGCCGCTGTCTGAACAGATCGTGGATCCTGTCATGACCTCACAGTCTGAGTACGATCTTCAAATGTGAGAAAACCAATAATACGAATCGCCTCTGTTTATTAAAAAGCAGAGCTTTGAAAGGTATCTTGAAACTCATATGAAAAAATCGTATAATAATAACAACACAGAGCTTTGAAGTGATATTTTAAATTTCCGGAACGAAAAACGAACAGGAGATGAGCGTGATGATACACTTTGTAATGGGCGAAGCCGGAACGGGAAAATCTGTTTTTCTGAAAAACAAAATACAGGAAATGAACAAACTCGGAAAGAAGATCTTTGTTATCATTCCTGAGCAGTTTTCATTTGAATATGAGCGGAAGCTGTACCTTGAGCTGGGTATGGATGTTTTCAACAGTATTGAAGTTTATTCGTTTACAAGACTTGCCCGCTCGATATTTGATGCATACGGAAGCAGATCCGGCGAGTATGCCGATGACAACAGAAAGATCATCTTTATGTACAAGGCCATAGAAGAAGCCGTGAGCAATAGATCTCTTGTTTTCTTTAACAATCAGTCGCAGAACAGAAGCTTTATAACTGATGCACTGGCACTTGCTTCACAGCTCAGACGTGCCTCGGTAACTCCTGACATTCTTGCGGCAAAGCTGCTGTCAGCTGACGAACGGATTCGCGATAAAGCGTATGATATTCTGACGATCTATACGGCGTATGACAGGATCATGAAGGAGCTCGGCTACAAGGATTCCCTGACGGATATCACTGAAGCAGCAGCTGAGGCGAACATTCATGATCATTTTGCCGGTGCTGCCGTATTTGTGGATGAATTTGACAGCTTCAGCCCGGATGAGCGCGAAATGCTGGATGTCTGTATTTCACAGTCGGATGAGATGTATATTTCTCTGTGCATGCCGGAGCCTGACAAAAACGAATTTTCACTGTTTGCGACCATAAACGGAACTTACAGCAAAATAATTTCCTGTGCCTCAAAATATGATATAAAATACGATGAAATAAAGCTCAAAGAAAGCTTCAGATTTAAAAATGATGCTGTGAAAAATCTGAGCAGAAGTATTTTCAGAAAAAAAGCCATGACATGTACATCAGAAAAATATGTCAGCATTACCTCAGCAAAGGATCTCTATGAGGAGGTAGATTTTGTATGTGCATCGATAAGACATCTTGTCTCGGAAGAAGGATACAGGTTTAAGGATATTTCCATAGTATCAAGGGTCCCGGAGGACTATGACATCATTCTTGATTCGGCTATGTCAAGATATGATATTCCTTATTTTACAGATTCTGAACGTTCTGTGATGCACACGACCATAGTTCTTCTCGTATCATCACTTCTCG
Source organism: Oscillospiraceae bacterium (assembly GCA_045643005.1). Taxonomy (GTDB): domain Bacteria; phylum Bacillota; class Clostridia; order Oscillospirales; family Ruminococcaceae; genus HUN007. Next base: position 10,726 of record JAZUJY010000032.1, read on the forward strand.
ATATCATTTCATCGAAAAAACCTGATACGGAGATGATATTCCGATATCTCAAGACTTTTCTGACGCCGTGCAGTCTTGAAGAGATATCATTTCTTGAAAATTATACATTCAAATGGAATATAAAAGGCACGCTCTGGAATGAGCCGTTTACGTATCATACAAAATACGATGAAGAAGAAGCCGCAGCAGTGGAAGAAATCAGGAAAAAATGCTGTGTCCCTGTTTTTGAACTCAAAGACAAATGCAGGGGAAAAAGTGTCAGTGAAATATGCAGGCTGATTTACGGCTTTCTGGATGAAAATATTATTCCGAAGCTTCAGCTCACGATATCTGAGTATAAGCACGCAGGACTTCTGTCTGATGCATCCGAAATGACAAGGATCTTTAACTGTATCACAGAAATATTTGACGTGATGACAGAGCTTTTTGGTGATGAAGTACTTGATATCACAACGTTTAAGGAAGTATTTGTCCTTATTTTAAAACAGAACAAATTTTTGAACCCGCCGCAGAAGCTTGATTCAGTTTCAGTGGTATCTGCTGAAAAGGCACGACTTGAAAATCCCGAGGCTGTATTTATTATCGGTGCAAACGACGGCATTTTGCCATTTGGCATAAAGCAGACCGGACTTCTTAACGATACGGAAAAGGATGCTTTTGCCGATATGGGAATTGATCTTGCCAAAAATACCGGAAGGCAGCTTTGCGATGAGCGTTTTACGGTTTACAGACTCCTTTCATTTGCGTCCGAACGAGTGTATCTGACATATCCGCTTTCTGATACGGGCGGCGGAGTAAGATATCCGTCGTATCTTATCTCTCAGATAGAGTCGATGTTTGAAGACAGAATAACTTCATCAGCAGGAAGCTGCGATATCCTGTTCTATTCACCTGTTCCGAAGGCTGCATACTACAACTATGTGCAGAGCGGATTTGATCCATCTGAAAAGGGTGCATCTTTGAAAACAGCACTTATGACGTATCCCGAATTTGCTGCAAAGTTAAATTATCTTGAAAAAACCGATCCGGATGCAGATCATTTTATCAGAAACGCCTATCTTGTAAGGGAACTGATGACAGAACGTTTGAACATCTCAGCGACATCCTTTGAGAGCTTTTCAAAATGCCGTTTCCAGTATTTTTGCAGATACGGTCTGAAATTAAAGGGCAGGGAAACAAATGAAACTGCATTTTCCGATATCGGGATCATAGTTCATGCCTGTCTTGAAAAGCTTATCGGTCAGTGCCGCTCAAAAGAGGACTTTCTGAAAATAACCGAGTATGATGTCATAAAATGCGTGGACGAGTATGCATATTCGTACATCGAGGAAAACCTTGGCGGAGCAAAGCTTTCTGATTCGAGAAACGATGCAAGATTCAGACGAATTTCAAATGATATGGTGACACTTGTTGAACATCTTAAAGAGGAGCTTTCACAGTCGGCATTCATGCCGGTCGGCTTTGAGATAAAAATAAATGAGAAGAACGGATTCAAGCCTGTTACTCTGACGACTGATGACGGTATAGAGATCATTTTGAACGGTACAATAGACAGAGCTGATACTTTTGAAAAGAACGGTGAAAAATTTATCCGAATAGTTGATTATAAGACAGGAAACAAGACCTTTAGTCTTGAAAATGTATTTTTCGGTATCGATATGCAGATGCTTCTTTATCTATTTGCTATTTCAGGAGATGAAGGACCTTACGGAAAAACAGTTCCTGCAGGCATACTTTATATGCCGTCAGGATGTGTTTCACTTGCAAGTGACCGTGACGATAACAGGGATATAGGCAAATATCTTCAGAGCTTTTATCATATGAGCGGTGTCGTTTTAAAGGAATTTGACGTTTTGAACGCCATGGAGGAAAATATTGCAGGTGTGTACATTCCTGCAAGAATGAAAAAAGACGGAAACAAAAACGGAGAGCTTCTGCTTGACAAGACAAAATCCCACTGCCTGTCAAGAGAACAGTTTGCACGTCTTAAAAAGCATTCGGATGACCTGATGAAGAAAATGGCAGATGAACTGTACAGCGGAAATATTTCTGCTGCTCCTCTGGTTTACGGAAACGACGAAGTGTGCTCATACTGTGAATTTTCAGAAATATGCGGAAACAGCCCTCGCAGAAGAGAGAGGATCCCCGATGATACAGAGCGCTTAAAAGCCGAGATACTCAGTGAAGACGCCGAAATTTAAGAAAGGAGGAGAAAATATGGCATGGACAGCTGAACAGGAAGCAGCTATTAATTCAGGTGGTGTATCCGTACTTGTTTCTGCAGCAGCAGGAAGCGGAAAAACGTCTGTTCTTGTGGAAAGGCTTGTGAGAAAGCTTTCAGATACAAAAAACAAAATACCTGCTGACCGAATGATAATAGTTACCTTTACAAAGGACGCAGCTGCAGAGATGAGACAGAGACTTTCATCAGCTCTTGCAGCTCTTCTGGCTGAAAATCCGGAAAACCGCTGGCTTTCAAGACAGCAGCTCCTTCTTGGAAGCGCTAAAATATCGACCATTCATTCGTTTTGCTTTGATCTTATCAGAGAAAACATACATAAGCTTGAATTGTCAGGAAATTTCAGAATAATGGACGAATCAGAGGCAGCACTTCTCATAAAAAGTACTGTAAATGAAGTTATTACGGATCTGTTTGAAAATTCTCCTGAAGAGGCAGAATTTATGTTCAACATGTTCTGCAGCCGTGATGACGGTCCGCTGGAGACTTTGCTTGAAAATATATATTCATTTTCATCTTCAGTTCCGTACAGTGATGTATGGCTGAGAAAATGTACAGAATCCTATTCGGAAACAGGAGATGCTGAAAAGAAATTTACATGGTATTACAGCAGATATATTTCATCACTTCTGAAAAAAGCGCAGAATCTCGCTGCGAAAGCTGATGAACTGATCACCCGGTTTCCTCAGAAGTGTATTGATATTATAGATTCGGAATATCTTGCGATAGAAAAATGGTGTGAAGTATTCGGAAAGCCGGATTCGTTAAACGCAGAGCTTGCAGAAAGCTATTCGCCTCCGGAATTTAAGAGACTGACATATCCGAAGGATGCGGATGAATCTGTAAAGGAAACCATAAACAAATTCCGAAAAGAGTACAAGACTGTTATGTCAGAGAAGCTCCCGGATGCTCTGACCATAGTAAAATATTCCAAAGACGATATAAAGCTTCATTATAAAATAATGACAATACTCGAAAGGCTTGTTCACGATCTCGAAGAAAGACTCTGGAAAAAGAAGGTTCAGAAAAACGGAATAAGCTTTTCCGATGCTGAAATGCTCGCAGTAAAGCTGCTGTCAGAAACCGACGAAAACGGAAATATCAGAAAGTCTTCACTTGCCGGGGAGCTTTCCGATTACTATATGCTTATCATGATAGATGAGTTCCAGGATACAAATAACAACCAGGATCTGATATTCAGACTTCTGTCACACGGCTCAACTGCAGAACGTACAGGCGATGATCTTTTCATGGTCGGAGACGTAAAGCAGTCAATATACGGATTCAGACTTGCAAATCCGAAAAACTTTATAAAGGTTCTGGATTCTTCAGTTCCTTATTCGGATGAGTCTCGTGAAAAAGGTGAAAACTCATATATCAAGCTTAATAAAAACTTTCGAAGCAGCAGGGAAGTAGTTGATTTTGTAAATTTTGTTTTCAGGGGAATAATGACACGCGAATCAGGTGAAATAGACTACAAAGGCTCAGAGGAGCTTGTACTCGGAGCGTCATTTACTGACAGAAAACGAAATACAGAGATCGCTGTGATAAATAACAAAGACAGCATAAAAAATCAGTGCAGTGCAGTTTATACAGCAAGAAAAATCAAGGAAATGCTCGATGCAAAGGTTCAGGTCGATGAAAAGGGCGGAAAGAAGACACGAGACTGTACCTGCCGTGACTTTTGTATTTTGCTTCGCGGAAAGTCAAAAGCAGCATCATATATAAAGGAGCTTGCAAAGCTCGGTATCACTGCCTACAGCGAGGAGGAAACCGGATATTTGAAATCAAGGGAGATTTCTCTTCTTGTAAATCTTCTCAGAATTACGGACAATCCTCTTCTTGATACAGCATTTGCAGCTGTTATGCTGTCACCGATGTTCATGATAACCGATGATGAGATCACTCTCATGAAGATACAGAATCCGACCGGACATATTTACGATGCCGTGTGCAGGTACGTCCTCAATGAAGAGGAAGCGCCTGTGATAGATGAGGATCTCAGACTGAAGCTGAATAATATATATGAAACTCTTAAGGAATTAAGACTGTTTTCAGCGACAATGCCTCTTACCGGACTTATCAGAAATATTTATGACAGAACAGATTTTATCTCGGTAATAAAGCTTTTCAACGACAGCGAGAAAAAGCGTGCAAATCTGAGAGCGCTTCTTGAATATGCCAAGATTTATCAGGAGTCATCAGATGAAGGTCTGACCGGATTTTTGAGGTATATAGACAGGATAATAAAGATAGGAAAGGATTTTAAACCCGGAAATTCCGTATCTACATCCGAGGATGTTGTAATGATCAAAACTATCCACAAATCCAAGGGTCTTGAATTTCCTTTTGTATTTTTGTGTGAAACAGTATCAGCATTCAACAGCGAGGATTCGAAGAAAAATATACGTCTCAGCTTTGAAGAAGGCATAGGCTTCAGGCTTCAGAACAGGGAAAAATACGAAAAATACAAGACTCTCCCGTTTACCGCAATAGATTTTCAGAAAAATTCCGAAGCAGTAAACGAGGAAATGCGTCTTCTGTATGTTGCTCTGACCCGAGCAAGAGAACAGCTGTTTATACCGATCGATCTTAACAAGTCAATGAGAAAGAAAATGAGTGAATATGCCGATGAATATTACACTTATCAGCAGGTAACAACATCGATGTCACAAAGCGCTTCCTGCATGGCAGACTGGCTCGCAATGACACTTATTGCACATCGTGATGCCGTTAAGCTCAGGGAAATATGCCGTGACGAGTTTAATATCTTTTCGTTTAAAACAAGCGAAGATATTCCTGATGTGAACTTCACATATTATGAACCGGAAGATCTTGTTTCTGACGAGGTTACGGAGGATACGGTCAAAGAGGAGAAAAAAGAAACCAAAGCAGAGTATCTTCAGGACATTGTCAGACAGTTTAATTATAAATACGACAGCACACTGTCAGAAATGAATGCCAAGGTTTCAGTATCAGATATAGCGAAGGATGATGACAGATTCGGAATAATCTTAAGACGTCCGAAATTTATGTCTGAGAAAAAGATGACAGGAAGTGAAAAGGGAACAGTAGTTCACAGCATTCTGCAGCATGCAGATTTTCATAATCTTTCAACAGATATAAATAAAGAAGTTGAAAACATAGTAGATCTTGGCTTTATAACAAACCGCCAGCGTCAGCAGATCGATATCGAAAACATAGAAAAATTTGTATCCTCCGATATTTTCAAAAGAGCATTAAATTCATCTCACATGGAACGTGAAAAGAAGTTCCTCATGCGAATCAGCGACCTCGACCTTAAAGGCGAAGCCTTCGAAAAATACAAAAACACCGACAGCATGATCCAGGGTGTCATAGACATGTACTTCGAAGAACCCGACGGCATAGTCCTCGTAGACTACAAAACCGACAACATCTCCGACATGTCCGTCCTCCTCTCTCACTACTCCCTCCAGCTCTCCATCTATCGCGCCGCCTTAGAAAAAATAACCTCCCTCCCCGTCAAACAAACCATCCTCTACTCCTTAAAACTCCAAACCTCCGCCCTCGTAAAATAAATCAGCGAAGGTGCAGGGCAACAACAAAGCCCTGCAATCCCTAAGCGTACCGTTAAAAAAACAATAATATAATATAAAACTGAAAAAGAGGTAACAATTTTGGGAAAATTATTCTGTATCATAGGAAAAAGCGGATCCGGCAAAGACACAGTCTTTGCCGGCATCCTCCAAAAAAACAAATCATTATCCCCCGTCATAACCTACACCACCCGTCCCATCCGCACAAACGAAACCGACGGCAGGGAATATCATTTCGTTGACGAAAAAACAATGCTTTCCTTAGAAAACGAAGGCAAAGTAATCGAACGCCGCACTTACCATACCGTATGCGGCGACTGGCACTATTTCACCTGCAAAATAGATCTCACCGGCAATACCGGCCATATTATGATCGGCACCGCCGACGTAGCCGACAAGCTCTACCAATACTACCACCCCGATGACGTAGTCATCATCTACCTTGAACTCCCGGACAAAGAACGCCTTCTCCGCTGCATCGACCGCGAATCAACTCAGAAAACACCAAATTACAGCGAACTCTGCCGACGATTCATTGCAGACGAAAAAGACTTTGCCCCCGACAGAATATCTTCATATCCAAACCTTCATACAGTATCAGCCCTCGTTTCAAAAGAAGAAGTCCTTGAAAACTGTCTCTCAATAATAGATAAATATTAAGGAACCACTGATTAAATCACGTCTGACGACTTGACGTACAGTCTGCTTGCATAATTTCCGCCATCCTGCACAAAAACTCCTTGACATACGACAGTATGCCTGCGTCGTTTTTATGCAGTCTGACGAAAATTC
>JAZUJY010000033.1:0-6283 GCA_045643005.1 Oscillospiraceae bacterium
TTTGAAAGTTCAGTTTTTAGATAGTCGGTGTTTACAGCAAAGAGGTTCCACCTGTTCCCATACCGAACACAGAAGTTAAGCTCTTTCGCGTCGAAGATACTCGGTTGGCGACGACCCGGGAAAATAGATCAGTGCCGGCACCTTTTGCACCATTAGCTCAGTTGGTAGAGCAACTGACTCTTAATCAGTGGGTCCTGGGTTCGAGCCCCCGATGGTGCATTTCATAATTTAATATTTCATATGCGAGTGTGCTGGAATTGGCAGACAGGCACGTTTGAGGGGCGTGTGTCTTTGGCGTACGGGTTCAAGTCCCGTCACTCGCATCTATGCAAAGATGGCTGAGCTGGTCTAACGCGCACGACTGGAACTCGTGTAACGGCTAATACCCGTTCGAGGGTTCGAATCCCTCTCTTTGCGTTTCCGTTACTTGCTTGGTAGAATTTTTAATTTTATCAAGCTTTTTTGTATAAACGGAGTAATTTTGAGATATGAGGTATTTTTTATGATGAAAGTTAGAGTTATTAAAACACGTAAAGCGTTTATGCGCAACTACAATTATTTACTTATTAACGATGAAACTCATGAAGCGGTTCTTATTGATGCTTCCTGGGAACCATTAAAGATCAAAGCTGTTTTAGAGGAAGAAAATGCAGTTCTTTGTGGTATTCTTTTTACTCATGCTCATTTTGATCATGTTAATATTATCGATGAACTTCTGGATGATTTTGATGTTCCTGTTTTTATAAGCAGGGAAGAATCAGAATTTTATGATTTCCGTTGTCCAAATTTAGTTCTTCTTGAAAGAAATCAGGATCTGAATATTTGTTCAACAGTTATTCATTCTTTATTTTTGCCTGGTCATACTGTTGGTTCCGTAGCGTATTATACAGATGAACATTATTTTGTAGGTGATGTTTTACTTATTGAAGGCTGTGCGCTTTTAGATGACGAAGGTGCAGATGTTCATAATCTGTTTATGAGCGTTCGGATGCTTTTTGATTTTATTCCTGATGATGCATTTGTATATCCCGGACATGCTTCAAAAAATAAACCCGGTATTACCATGAAAGATCTAAAAGAGATTAATGTATATACTGAGGTCTATGAAGAAAAAGCATTTAGTGAGCTTTCCGGATGGAACAGTACATTAAAGGTTATTTCTTAATAAGTTTCGTACGATAAAAAAATATCCTCTGAAATTTTATTTCAGAGGATATTTTTTTATCTCAGCATTGATGAAAGCTTTTCATAATCTTGTTTAAAGACAATTGAGTTTCCGCTTCCTGATGTCTGAACCGATGTTTTTGATGTAATATTTATCTGATATTCGGTTTTTGCTATAAGCACTGCATTTTTGAAAACCTGTACAGCTGTCATTGTTATATCTTTCAGTCTGATATTCAACATTTCATGCTCTTTGACTGTATTTTCAAATATGGTATTCAGATTGCTTGCAACGGCAAGCTGTTTGAAGTATTCGCTGTCTTTATTTTCTTCGCTTATGTTTTGAAATTCAGTAAAAACATCGATATATCTTTGCTGTTCGTTTTTTAAAGTTATTAAAGTATTTCGTGAAACGATTTCGCTTTGTTTCATTTTTTGAATTAATGCTTCAACATTTGGATAATGCTTTGAGAATTTTTCCCAGTACTTTTTAATTATTATTTTATTAATTATTGAATCCTTCATAAAATCAATATCAGAAGGGTCAAGTACTTTTAAATAATCAGCAAATGCTTTAAGATATTCGGCTGCTTTTATGCTTACACTTTGCTGTGAGCAGCTCATATCTATGCATTTTTGAGCTGACTGAATTGCTTTGTTCATTTCGTTTGAAAACATGTTTTATTCTCCTGAATATGATCAGAGATTTGCGTTGAACAGATTTTTCAACTGATATACTACATCATCTGTTCCGGCATTTATGCTTGCTGCTTCGTTTATTGATGATATTTTCTTAAGTTCTTCCAGGTTTGAATCGTTGTATGCGATCGTATATATAGGTGTTCCTACATGTCTGATAGCTTTTTCAATATCATTGTAATCTGCGCCGGTATTCTGTTCACCGTCACTTAAAAGGAAAATTGTAGGCTGGATATTAAGATTAGGGTTTGAATTTTTGAATTCCTCAAGCATAAGTGCTGCTTTGGCAATTGCTGAGAATGTTGATGTTGTTCCTGTTGCAGACAGCTGATCTATTGCCCCCTGGAAATATGACTGCTGATTGATATCAAACGGTGCTATTGGAAGATCGATATTAACATTTGTTGAATAGCTGATCATTCCTATATAATTGTTTGAGTTTATATATTTCATACTGTTTGTCATTGACTGTTTCAGTGCTGCGAGAGGTGCTCCTGACATCGAGCCTGATGTATCTACTACAAATACAGCTGCGATCGGTTTGGAAGCATTTTTATTCTTTTTCCAGAGTTTCTGCATCTGAAGCCATGTATTTCCGTCGGTCTTTGGTATGGAGTCTTTATAGTCATCCATCTGGTTAAAACCATATTTGTCAGCTTTATTCTTGGCATCAGGAGTTTTACAGTATTCGTTGAAGGATTTTAGAAGTTCCATTTTGTCGTTGTCGATTCCCTCTATAGCATACAGAGGATTGTCGTGTCTCATGCCGTAAGGAATAAATTTGTATCCTGATTTCAGATCTACGTCGTTTACATATCCCTGATATTCGTTGATAAATGTTGTAAAGGTAGAGTTTGCTGCAGCTTCTCTCATCTGAAGTGTATTATAGGCAACAAACGGAACGTTGTTCTGAAATTTGTTAAAGCCGGATATTGCGTCGGCACTTAACGGTGATGCATTATCATAGCTGTAAAGCGTGGATGCAAGGAAATTAAGACCTGATGTACTTGAAAAAGGATTTGTATATCCCGCAGTGAGCGTTCCGCTTTCAGTAGCAGTGATAACTGACTGTATATCTACTGTTCCTAATTCTTTTTCGAGCTGGTCGTACTTATTGTTTTCAATTACTATACCTGCAACGTTGCCGACCATTCTGTCGGAGATCTCAACAAGTTTGATACCGTCAAAAATAAGCATATCAGCCCACATAGAAGCTGACGGAGTAATAGCATCAGGTGTGTAGATTCCCGCAGAAATGTAGTCTATCTGTGTTCCTGATGAAATTGATCTGAGAGAGATACCGGCTGATTTTCCGTTTATTGTTTGATTGCTGTTGTTATATGCTTCAGCAAGCTCTTTTAACCATCCGTCAGTTTTATTTCCTGCTTTTTCAGGTGATGAAAAGATCTCTGCTACGATCTGTTTGTTCTGAGGCTCAACTACAAGCGGATAAGATGTATTTATATCAGGCAGTTCAACTACCTTGGCATCACTGTCGTAAGAAACTGTTCCCTTTGGAGCATGATTTTCGCTTATTTTAACATCTTTTGAAGCACTTTTTACAAGAACATTGTGTGCGGTTTTGTCGTCCATGGTATCGCTTATCCTGCCGCCTGAGCCGTCATCGTTTCCGGATGAAAGTGCTACACAAAGGATAATGCCTATTGCTATTATGAAACCGGCACATATTACGATGGGAATTTTTGAGTTTGCAGTAGTAGGTTTTCTTAAATGCATTTAATCTTCATCTCTTTCTTTTATATTTTTATAATTTTGAGTCTGTTCAATGAGCATATTTACTTTTTCAAGTGGAAGTTCTGATATATCGTCGAGTGAGACGAGTTCATGCATAAGTTCATCAATATGTTCAATGACAACATCATTATTATCATAAAGGTTTTTTACTTCTGTGATATACTCGTTGGCATTTTCGTTTTTTGAATCAAGTCTGTATGCGTTATAGTCAAAGACTTCTATTCTTTTTTGTATACCTTTCAGGTTTTTATTAAAAATCTTAAGGACTTCATTTAGTGTACTTTCGTATGTATTATAAGTCAGGTCGGTTTCCGAAAAAGAATCTTTAAGAAGCTTTTGAATATTGGCATATTTCATTTTCATTGACATGCCCATATCGTAGAGCATTTTTTTCTTGTTTTCAAAGGGACCAAGGTTGAAGTTTTTCATATTTCTTATATATGTGATGAAATCTTCAAGTTTCTGTTCCTCGGATTTTGTTTCTTCTGATTCAATCATTGGAAGATTATCTTCTGCGTGTTTTTTTACAAAATAATTAGTCATAAATACAACTAATCCGATAAGCAGTATCATTATAATAATTCCGGCAACGGTTCTCAGAGGATTTCCGTTGATCAGATGAAGGCAGTGCTTTGAAAAAATAAGGAAAATTGAAAAGAGAAAACCTGCATATAACGGAATAAGTTTTTTTAAAAGGGATTTCAATTGAGACTCCTCCAATTCATAATATATCACATTATATAATATCATAAATTGTCATTAAAGTCAATTTATGAATTTAGATGTTTTGAATTTTTACCATAGAATTTTTCTTTTTTTAAGCAACAGTAAAGGATATTTTCTGATGAGAATGCCATATAACAACACAGAGGATATCCCCGCCTCTGCTTGTTAAAAGCAGAGCTTTGAACATTTTCACATAATTTGTTAAGTTAATTTGAGGTGTTTTGCAGTTGATTTTTGGTTTTCTGTATGATATACTCGATTTATACACAGAGGACAAATTATGTTTTTTAGTTCAAAGCAGGGATTTGAAAATGCTTTACTCTGTATATTATGGAGGGATTAAATTATGAAAAAGCTTTTGGTATCAATTTTGGTATTATCAATGATAACATCACTTGCTTCATGCGGAAAAAAATCTGAAAACAGCAGTAAAACTGATGATAAAAGCAGTAAGGTAACAGAGCAGACAACTGATGCTGCTACTTCTGAAGAAAAAACAACAGCTGAAACGAAGAGTAAAACTCCTGAAGAGACAATAGTTTCCGGAGAAGCACCCGCAGGTTCAGTAACTGATGAAACAAAGCTCGGTGAGGCAATCACGTATTGGGTTGATGGCGATTACTTATATTTTAAGATTAAAACATCAGCCGAGATTGATGCCGACAGATATAACATTGACATAGTAAATCCGGGCATCTATCTGACAAGAGATTCCAAGTTTATTACTCAGTCGATATATGGGAACACGCATTGTTTAGCAAAAGATTTTGATAAAGAATATTATGACGGAGAATATGTATTCCGGGTTGATAACAACATGATTACAGAGCTTGCTTCGGATGAATCGAAATGTGCTCCGGGAAGCTGGTCAGTGCTTTTATATGACGAAGATACGAGTCTTGTACTCGGTCAGTGGCTCATTGTTTTTGATGGCGGCGGAGATTATCACTTTGAATACAGCGATTCTTTCCTTTGCGGTGCGGGCGAAGACAGAGAGGCTAAAGAGTTTGACAGTCTTCAGGATGAGGTTGCATCATGGTTTTCCTTTAACGCATATAGTGAAGACTGGTCTGAATTCTTCTTTGACGGATTCTATCTTGAGGAGAACGATCCACAGGGATATGACAAGTATTATATGATGATTTGTCCTGAGGGCGACTACACAACTTATGAGGATGCAGATGCAGTAGATTATACATATTCCGGAATTGTTGAGAAATGTCCTTATAAGTTCTCACTTGAAAATTATTGTGTGCCTGATCTTGGAAAATATACGCTTGTTCTTGCAAAAATGGGCGGAAATGTTGAGGTTCAGTTTGATGCCGAAAAGATAAATGCTACCGATTGGAAGATGGATTTTTCTGATGTAAAATGTCCGGCTCTTGAAGAAAAGTACAAATAAGAAATGAATATTTAAGTGACATCGGTGAAGATAATTTTTTTGCCCGGGACAACAGATTTTGCGTCCCGGGCAAGTTTGTTTCATTATATACTATTGTTATCATGAAGTATAAAAATGATATCTGATGAATTATTGGACTGGGCGATTTCTATATCAAATAATTCACAAAATCCAGATGTAATTGAAGCAGCAGAGGATTTTAAAAAAATATAATTATAATATTATGTTTTTCGCCGAGGTTTAATGACGTCGGCACAGCCTGTCGAAAAAGCCGGTCTTAACAAAGAGACCGGCTTTTTAAGTAAGAAAAGTTATCAACAAAGAGAAGTTGAAGAAAATTTGTGAACAAGCCAATAGAAAATTACACTGAAATAGTGTATAGAAATTAAATTCAGCGAACAATCCGTAAGGAGGTTCGCTTTTAACCGTAGGCGTGGTTAAACGTATCGCTTACGAACATATCGCTCTTATTGCTTCTATGACTGACGGAGTATAAGACAGCAACGGAAATGTCCTTCTCCTTGAATCTTTCAGCAA
>JAZUJY010000034.1:0-2998 GCA_045643005.1 Oscillospiraceae bacterium
TACATTTAGTCACAAATTAATGTGCTATCTGTATTATATCAAGTTAAAGTGCGGTTTTCATCCGGAAAAGGTGCGGTTCTGTTGCCGTTTTTAGTGCGGTTTTAGTCCGTGCAGATGCGGTTTTTGGAACGGCATATACAAATGTGATTATTATCACGTTTTTATTAATAATTATGTGATTTTTCTATACTGATATACCAATAAAAATGTGATGGAGTGAGATCATGGAGCGTCTTATATTAAAAAAACTGATAAAATGGAAAAATTCAAAACACCGTAAACCTCTGATACTTAAAGGCGTGCGACAAGTTGGCAAAACGTGGATTTTAAAAGAATTCGGTAAAAGATATTATGAAAATACAGCCTATTTTAATTTTGATGAAAACGAAGAATATAAACAGTTTTTTGAAACAACAAAGGACATTGACCGCATTTTGCAGAATTTAATGATGGCAAGCGGACAAAAAATATTACCTGAGAAAACACTTATTATTTTTGATGAAGTACAGGATTGTCCAAATGTGATCAATTCAATGAAATATTTTTGCGAAAACGCTCCGGAATACCATATTGCATGTGCCGGTTCTCTTCTTGGCATCGCACTTGCAAAGCCTTCTTCTTTTCCGGTAGGTAAAGTCAATTTTCTGCAGATAGATCCAATGACTTTTACAGAATTTTTACTTGCTAACGGGGATGAGAACCTTACTGAATATTTAGACAGTATAAATTCGATCGAAACTATACCCGATGCTTTTTTCAATCCTCTGTACGAAAAGCTGAAAATGTACTATGTTACAGGAGGTATGCCTGAATCTGTTCTGATGTGGACAGAAGACAGAGATATAGACGCAATGCAGGAAAGTCTGTTAGCGATCATTAACGCATATGAAAGAGATTTTGCCAAACAACCTGAAAAAAGCGAATTTCCTAAAATCTCAATGATCTGGAAATCTATTCCCTCGCAGCTTGCCAGAGAAAATAAAAAATTTCTTTACAAGGTCGTAAAGGAAGGGGCGAGAGCTCGTGAATATGAAGATGCTCTTCAGTGGCTTATTGATGCACGTCTTGTTCACAAGGTTTACCGCAGCACTGCTCCGGGGCTGCCGATAGCTGCATATGATGATTTATCTACATTTAAAATATATCTTACAGATGTCGGCCTTCTTCGCCGTCTTGCTCAGCTTGCACCAACTGCTTTTGGTGAAGGAAACAGACTGTTTACAGAATTTAAAGGTTCACTTACAGAAAACTTTGTCCTTCAGAGTTTGATTCCGCAGTTTGAAGTAATGCCAAGATACTGGAGCCAGAATAACCCTCCATATGAAGTGGATTTTCTTATTCAACGTGAAAATGATATTTTCCCTGTAGAAGTAAAATCCGATGCGAACACAACAAGTACAAGCCTAAAGAAATATAAGGAAAACTTTTCTGATAAAACAAAACTTCGAATAAGATTTTCTCTTGATAACCTGAAATTGGATGATGATATGCTTAACATACCATTATTTATGGTGGATCAAACTGATAAACTTATAGGGATTGCAATGGGAAAGTAATGGTTAGGTTTTATGCCTGATGCTTTTGTTGTTTTATCACTAATTCTCCACATATCCGCCTGCTTCCTGACATCTCCTGTCAGCTCAGTACTTTTAGCCATGTTTACTTAAACGGCAGAGGTATCGAAGAACAGACAAACTGCGTTGGTATGAAAAACTTATACCAACGCAGTTTTGTATTTCGCTGAAATTATTCCGAAAACTTCAGCTTATCAATTTTATGAATAACTGATTATGATATATTCATCTTTATAAAGATCTGCAAGCTTTCCAAGATATATCCTGTTGAACTTTATGCTCTTTTGTTCATAACTGCTGTTTATGGATCTGACTGATTCTGCTAATTCAAGCAGTCTGCTGCTTCGCTCATCTATATTTTCATACTTATGAGTAAATTCGAAATTTTTTCCATACTGTTTTGAGCTTGATGTACTGAACATATATGAAAGAGTACCGATACTCTTAACAACATATTTTTTTCGCGTCCTATTTCAAGGCTCAGATAAACACCACCGTAATCAAATGAAATAACAGGAACTATTTCAACTTTTTGCAGATTTTCTGATGTAACCGAATCCATTGCGGATTTTTCAAGTCTATAACTGTAATTTGAGATAAGTGAACGTACTGCTTTTGATGAACTCACCGACACAGGTTTCACAGCACTTGCTTTTTTTGGAGTATTTCTTTTTACAGCTTCTTTTACTGATGCTGATTTTTTCACCACTTTTTCTGATATTTTTTTCTCCGTAACTGTTTCAGACACTGTTGATGCATTTATCATTTTGATATAGTCTTCGCTGTTTCTTATTTCGAGACACACAGCAACCAGATGCTTACAGAATGAACCATAAGGACAGGAACATATACTTTTTTTTATAACTCCGGATGAATCAATATTCACAAGAACCTGATAGCTATGCGTCCCCTTTACTGTCGCTGTGTATATATTCGGAGAAACGTACTTAATAGATTTTACTTTGCCGGTTCTGAAATAGTTTCTTCCTCGTGTCATAATATTTGAAGGAATGTGTTTTTGTAAGTCTTCAATATTCATTTTTGAATATACTCCTTAAAATAAAATATCTTTGCTGAAACTTTCTTTATTATTTCTGTTTTCATTTTGATAAAATCATGCAATTTATATTTTATCATTTCTGAAAATTAATTTCAATAATTATTTTTCAGATAAAAACTCATTCTTTATCCTTGTGCTTTTTCTTGTTTTTTGGTATAACCCGAGTTTGCCACTAATAGAGTAGGGGGAGCGTTTTGCAGTTTTAGACATTACCTCAATTTCAGATTGTCTGATGTTTACTCATAGTGATTAGCACTATACAAACATTAGGTCCTTCAGTATTGGCTTTACCTATTACGACCTCAGCTGACTTCTCATGGTAAACCTTGTTTCGACCGACCCTACCATCACTGTTTTTAAAGAT
>JAZUJY010000035.1:0-1761 GCA_045643005.1 Oscillospiraceae bacterium
GCGGTCGCCCTGCACCTTCGCATGCATATTCGCTTATTGTTTCGATATAATTTTATTTTTGGAGTGCGGTTAGGTGATTGCAGGGCTTTGCGGTCGCCCTGCACCTTCGCATGCATATTCGCTTATTGTTAATACCTTATAATTCGATATTCATAACAATTTTCTCCAAGTTCAATGTCCATAAGAAAATGATTTTCTATATCAAAAAATGATAAATTACAATAATTATTTTTTGAATCTACGTAATAATTCAAAAAATTATTCAAATCATCTATCTCCACTTCCAACCAAAACTCATTCTTTTTGAAATACGGTATAAGCCATTTAATATTACTAATTTGAAGTTCTAATTGCTTATATCCGAATTCAACATATTCATATATGCTTTTTCCATTATCAAAAAAATAGGAAACAGGATAATCAATTTTAATAATCTGATCTATCATTTTTTGATAGTTGTTTTTGTTATCATCAAAAGGATACTTAATAACATTTATACCTTTTATCTCTGACAGCTCTTTACTTATTTTCTTAACCTGAATTCTATTTTTTATTTCTGCTATTCGATCTTCGTTCATTGAATAAACTCCTCTTATTTGTAAAAGATATTTTAGCGTTTCATTATTTGAATTAGTATTTGAACTAAAAGAACTACGACCCAATTAATGATTTTCAAATTTACCATTATAAGCAGCAGCCTGTGCACTCATCCCTGCAGTTGCAACACCCGCAGCTGTTGCAACTGCTGCAGAAGATACACTGACAGATACAGATACTGCTTCGATACTTGGAATTACAATAGAGTCGAATCCGGCTACTGCAAGAGTATCAAAACTCAATGACGGAAGAGTTGCTCCTAAATTAATTCCTTCAGGTAAAAATGCAGTGGCTGCACTTGAGGCAAAACAATATGCCGTTCCTGTAATCGCAACCGTTACTGTTCCCTGTCCTAATTTATACGCTACAGTTTCATAATCCCCTTTATAGCTTGCAATTGCAATATCTTTGTAGAAATCAACCAGATTTTCCAGCGGCTTTATCGGATCATTAACGAAATCTATCATGATCTCATTAATTGTATTTTTCGGATCTGTTACTAATTCCTTTAAGCCTAAAGCATTATTTTCGAGGTTGTTTACTACCCCTTCACTGTAAGCAGCAAACAATTTCCCTGCTGTTCCGCCGTCTTTCAGCTGATTTATACCGACTTCCCAGTCTTCTTTTAATTCTGTAGGAATATTTTTTACGTTCTCTACTGCTGAATCAACAGCTGCCTTCGCAACCGGTTTAAGAACTTCAACAGTGCTCTTTACAGTCTTCGCAGTTTCCTTTACAACTTCCTTTACAGCACCTGCCGCATTCTTTACTGCTTTTGCAGTTGACTTTACCGCACTTTTTACCTTATTTACAGCACTCTTTATACTGAAATGTCCGGAAGGGTCGCAATAAGATATCGGATTGTTTGAACAGTACGTATACAGATTCAGGCTTAACGGATCATATACATCTCCGTCATAACTGTCCTCCTGCATAAATCTTGCATTTTCAGGATCGTAAAATCTTGAATTCAGATAATACATTCCGGTCTCAGCATCATAATAATAACCTGCATACTTAATGCTGTTATTTTCATTTACAAATCCGTCTTTATTTGTATCTGCAGGACAGTTCCTTATTGTTACTGAAATGATCTCCTTCAAAAGATTAAGGTCATTTTCATCAACTTTGCCGTCAGCATTTAAGTCTGATAATTTCTGCTGT
>JAZUJY010000036.1:0-6660 GCA_045643005.1 Oscillospiraceae bacterium
ATACCTGAATAACATTTTCATCTTGACAATCGAATAATCATGTGCTAATATGCAGATAAGACCGACTGCTTTCACAATCGGTCTCATCATACACTTTTCTATTGCACTATTTCCTGTTTACACAGAATTTGGGATTGACTCGAGCCTTTTGAGCTTATTGTTTCAAATCCTCCATACTCTATCAAGTGGGAGGGTGATGACAATCCGCTTTTGATTAATGACCCTCGTTTTTCTCCTGCGGGTGTACTTGCACCAAAGTCAAAGGCAGACCTTGCATTTATAATGCATTCGCTGTCTTATCTTGCATCAAATGGAACTGCTGCCATTGTATGTTTCCCCGGTATAATGTATCGTGGCGGAGCTGAAAAGAAAATAAGAAAGTATCTTGTAGATAACAATTTCATAGACTGTATCATTCAGTTGCCTTCAAATCTTTTCTTTGGAACTTCAATAGCTACCTGTATTATGGTTATAAAGAAGAACAAGACAGACACAGGAGTGCTGTTTATTGATGCTACAAACGAGTGCGTAAAGGTTACAAACAACAACAAGCTCACACCTGAAAATATTGATAAAATCGTTGATACCTTTACAAAGCGTGAAGATGCTGAGTATTTCTCACACCTTGCAAGCTATGACGAGGTAAGAGAAAATGACTATAACCTTTCAGTTTCTACCTATGTTGAGCAGAAAGACACAAGAGAAGTTATTGACATAGTAAAGCTTAATGCTGAAATTTCTGAAATTGTTCTGCGTGAAGAACAGCTC
This sequence comes from Oscillospiraceae bacterium, assembly GCA_045643005.1. Taxonomy (GTDB): domain Bacteria; phylum Bacillota; class Clostridia; order Oscillospirales; family Ruminococcaceae; genus HUN007. The sequence goes on from JAZUJY010000036.1 coordinate 769, forward strand.
AGAGCCGAGATTGATGCTATTATTGAAGAAATCGAGGTGTAATATGTCAAAACTTGAAGAACTGATTGAAAAACTCTGCCCTGATGGGGTGGAGTATGTGAAAATAAAAGAGGCATTTCAAAGAATAAAAGGTACACCTATAACAGCAGGGAAAATGAAAGAGATTGAAAATGAAGATGGTGAAATCAGAATATTTGCAGGAGGAAAGACTGTAATAAATGCAAAAGAATCTGATATTCCTAATGCAAACATTACAAGAGTTCCAGCTGTATTAGTTCAATCTCGTGGTATTATTGATGTGATATATTATGAAAAGCCTTTTACATTCAAAAATGAAATGTGGGCTTATACTCATTCTGAAAAAATTACTGTAAAATATCTCTATTATGTGATGAAAAATAATATCAATCATTTCAGAGAATCTGCATCGGGAATGGGTTCGTTACCTCAAATATCGTTACCAGTTACAGAAGATTATAAGTTCCCTCTCCCACCACTTGAAATACAAGAAGAAATAGTCCGTATACTTGACAGCTTTACAGAGCTTACAGCAGAGCTTACAGTAGAGCTTGCAGCAAGAAAGAAACAGTATGAGTATTACAGAGATAAATTGCTGACTTTTGGGGATGAGGTGGAGAGAGTTAGAATTGGGGATATTTGTAAGTCGATAAAAGATGGTATGCATAATTTACCGAAAGATAATATAGAGTATAGTGACTATCCTATTTTGTCAGCACAAAATATAAACAATGGTGTAATTGACTTTACAGCAAAAAGATATGTTAGTGAAGAAACATACATTAAAGAAACAAAGAGAACTAACATTGAACAAGGTGATGTTTTATTAACTATTGTTGCTACAATAGGAAGAACTGCAATAGTAAAAGAAAATACAAAAATGCTTTTGCAAAGAAGTGTTTGTGTATTAAAACCTAAGAAAGAAATTCTTTCAAGTTTCTTAAAGTATTGTTTAGATACAAACAGTATGCAAAACTATATGATAACTAATGCTCACGGTTCAGCACAAGCAGGTTTATACTTAAATCAAGTAGCAGATATTTTAATCCCACTCCCACCACTTGAAGAACAAGAACGCATAGTATCAATACTTGACCGCTTTGACAAGCTTTGTAATGATATTACAGAGGGACTTCCTGCGGAAATTGAAGCAAGACAGAAACAGTATGAATATTACAGGGATAAGCTGTTATCTTTTAAGGAGCTATAAATGGCACAAAATAAGCCTACAACTAATGAACATTATATTCCTCAATTTTACTTAAAACAGTTTTCGCCAAACCCAATAGATAAAAACAAAGAAACCATATATCAATTTGACGTTTTATTGGGCAAGCAAACACCTGTTTTGATAAAGAGTATCTGTTATGAGAAAAATCTATATGAATTTAAAAATGATTCAGGAGATTATGTACATAGAAATCTTATTGAAAAAGTTTTCAGCGTAATTGAAGGCGAATCTTCAAATATTTTTCGTTCTATACAGTCCAAAACGAAAAGTGAAGGTAATTTTTACACACACAGTTTTCTTTCTAAAAAAGAAAAGGCAGTTTTAATTTTTTTCTTATCTACTATGATTTTAAGAAATCCAGATGTGTTGCAAACTATGAAAGATTTTGTTGCAGAATATGCAAGTGAAAAAGCAAGCGAAACATCAATTAGAAATTTCACATTACAAACCTGTTTGCCAATATATAAAACACTTGACCCTAATGAAAGGAACATTCTAAATGGCTTTATGAATTTGCTTTCTGATATGTCTTTTCAGATTGGCGTTACAAATAAAGAAGCGTTATGGACAAGTGACAGACCTGTGGTATTATTAAGTTACAATCAGCCTGATTGTATTGATGAGCTGATATTTCCAATGTCACCAAGTATAAGCTTATATATGAAGCCTTATGAAAAATCAAAAAAAGACAGGTATAATCGACTTTCCATATTAAGAAAAGAAGATATACAGTATGCGAATAGTGCTATTGTAAAACATTGTAAACGGTGGATTTATTCAAAATCTCCATTGACAGAGAAGCAAATAGAATGGATAAAAAGAGAAAGGAATGAAAAATGAATTCCATAAATATTGTTGCCGAAACAACAGAAAATACCGTTGTTTCCGAATATGAACCGCTTAAAAGGAAAAGTGATGCATATCAGAGCGAAGCAGAGCTTGAAGCTGAATTTATAAATATGCTTGAAAGTCAGGGCTACGGCAGACTTGACATTCACAGCGAAAAAGAGCTTATTATTAATCTCAAATCTCAGCTTGAGAAGCTGAATGACTATACTTTTACAGATTCTGAATGGGAGAGATTTTTTAAAAACAATATTGCAAATCAAAACGAGCATATTCTTGAAAAAACAAGAAAGATTCAGGAAGATTACATACAGGTTTTGAAGCGTGATGACGGTACAAGCCGTAATATAAAGCTGATAGACAAAAATAATATCCATAACAACAGTTTACAGGTGCTTAATCAGTACGCTGTATCGAAAGAAGAAGGAGCAAATCACAGCAACAGATATGATGTTACCGTACTTGTAAACGGATTCCCTCTTGTTCATATCGAGCTTAAAAGACGTGGCGTTGCTATTAAAGAAGCTTTCAATCAGATTGACCGTTATCAGCGTGACAGCTTTTGGGCAGGGTGCGGACTTTATGAATATGTTCAGATTTTTGTTATCTCCAACGGCACAAATACAAAGTATTATTCCAATACCACAAGGGACAGAGCTATTAATGACAGAAAGAAGAATTTGGGTAAAAAGAAAAAAACAAGTAACAGCTTTGAATTTACAAGTTTTTGGGCAGATGCAAAAAACAGGATAATACCTGACCTTGTTGACTTTACAAAGACTTTTTTTGCAAAGCACACTATATTAAGTGTACTTACAAAATATTGTGTATTCACTTCTGAAAATCTTCTCCTTGTAATGCGTCCGTATCAGATTACAGCTACTGAAAGAATAATAAATCAGGTTGAAATCGCAACCAATTACAAGAAATACGGCACAATTGATGCAGGCGGATATGTTTGGCACACAACAGGAAGCGGAAAAACTCTTACTTCTTTCAAAACAGCAAGACTTTGTTCAGCTCTGCCGTTTATTGACAAGGTTTTATTTGTAGTTGACAGAAAAGACCTTGATTATCAGACTATGAAAGAATATGACCGCTTTGAAAAAGGAGCTGCCAATTCAAATACATCTACTGCAATATTGCAGAAGCAGCTTGAAGATGATACTTGCCGTATCATTATAACAACGATTCAGAAGCTTTCTACGTTTATAAAAAAGAATAAGGAACATCCAGTATATCAGAAACAGGTTGTAATGATATTTGATGAATGTCACAGGTCACAATTTGGTGATATGCATACAGCGATTATCAAGAACTTCAAGAAATACTACATTTTCGGTTTTACAGGTACACCTATTTTCGCTGAGAATGCACAGCAGTCGAGTGTAAGCTGTCTGTTTACTACTGCACAGACTTTCGGAAAGAATCTTCATACTTACACAATTGTAAATGCAATCAACGATGGAAATGTATTGCCGTTCAGAGTAGACTATCTGAAAACATTTGATGCTGATATTGATATTGACGATAAACAGGTATGGGACATTGACAGAGAAGCTGTATTTAATGCTCCTGAACGTATCAGCCTGATTACAAAGTATATTCTTGAACACTTCAATCAGAAAACATACCGAAATGAACGCTTTTACGGCTTTAATAAAACCATAAATATTGCAGATGTGGCAAGTGCAAAGCTCGGCAAAGTTGAAGAAGTAAAGAAAAGTCAGCAAATTGGCGGATTCAACTCTATGTTTGCTGTATCTTCAATTCCTGTTGCAAAGCTGTATTATGAGGAATTTCAGAAACAAATGAACGAGCGTCCCGAAAAGCGTATTAATATAGCTGTGATTTACAGCTATGGTGCTAATGAAGCACATTCAGACAGCGACTTTCTTGATGAAGAAAACTCTGAGGATACCTCGGCTTTAAACAGTACAGCAAGAGATTTCCTTGATAAAGCTATTTCCGATTATAACAAGATGTTCAATACAAATTACTCTACTGACGGAGATTTGTTTCAGAACTACTATAAAGACGTTTCTATGCGTATGAAAAATAAGGAACTTGATATGCTGATAGTTGTAAATATGTTCCTTACAGGCTTTGATGCAACAACGCTTAATACGCTTTGGGTAGATAAGAATCTTAAAATGCACGGTCTGATACAGGCATTCAGCCGTACAAACAGAATCCTTAACAGCGTTAAAACATTCGGAAATATTGTGTGTTTCCGTAATCTTCAAAGTCGAGTTGAAAAAGCTATTTCACGGTTTGGCGATACCGATGCAGGAGGAACAGTACTTCTCAGAACATTCAAGGAATATCTCGAAGGCTTTACTGACGGAAAAGGAAAATATCACAAAGGATATAAAGAGCTTGTATCAGAGCTTACAGAGCGATTTTCACTTGATGAGCCTCAGATTATGGGCGAACAGAACAAAAAAGACTTTGTAAAGCTTTTTAGTGCCATTCTGCGTATGCGTAATCTTCTGATTTCATTCGATGAATTCAAGGAAAATGATACTCTGTCTGAATATGACTTCCAAAATTACTGCGGACGTTATCAGGATATTCGTGATGAATTAAATACACACTCTCCTGATAAAGAAAAAGAAAACATTCTCGATGATATAGTCTTTGAAATGGAACTTCTGAAACAGGTTGAAATTAATATCGACTATATTTTGATGCTTGTGCAGAAATATCACGATTCACATTGTAAGGATAAGGAAATACTTGTTTCTATACAGAAAGCGGTTGAATCAAGTCCAAATCTCCGTAGTAAGAAAAAGCTTATAGAAACATTTATAGCAAATATAATTACAGTAGATGATGTTGTAGTGGAGTGGCAAGCATTTGTAGCAGAACAGCGTGAAAAGGAGTTGGCTGAACTTATAGCCGAAGAAAAACTGAAAGAAGCTGAAACACGAAAGTTTATCTCTAATTCTTTCAGAGAGGGCGAAATAAAAACGTCAGGCACAGATATTGATGCTATACTTCCACCTATCAGCAGATTTGGCGGTGACGGAAGTAACAGAGCTGAAAAGAAGAAACGTGTAATTGAAAAGCTGAAAGCTTTCGTGGAAAAATACTTTGGTATTGGCGGCGGAAGTTTTGACGAAGAATAGAAAAATTGATATTTATATCAACTTTTCCTTAAACAAAATCCTGATTCAAATAAATGAATCAGGATTTTTTTGAATTCTGTTATCTATTCCGGTAAACTTCTTCACGGAGCTGTTTGTTTTGTTCTCTGAGCAGCATATTTTCTTCTCGCAAAAGTTCAAGCTGTTCGTCACGAAATTTTTCTTTAGCTTTTTTTCGTTGCCTTAAATCATATACACGATTTGAAGTTTGAAATTTTTCAACCATTTTTCTGCAATTGTCGCAATATTTAATGCGTATGTGACGATAATAATTGCACTCAGGATTATTCAAATCGCTTATCAGAGTGCCGCAGAATAAGCAGTATTTTTTATCAGCCATTTGTATCCTCCCCTACTATGTTGCTATCGTTTTCTGTGTTCGTTTCCGTTACACCGTTACGATATAATTCAGTAATTGCATTCCGTAGGGAAGTGCGAAGTTTTTTTCTTTCAGAGAGTGTAATTGCAAGTAATTGTTTGCTTGTCATATCTTGTCCGTCAATGACCATATCGTGTTCATTTTCTTTTCCGAGAATGGACGGAACAATAATGCGTACACCTTTAAGATTTTTTGAACTGCACGTCTGAATGTCGGTTATTATTTCTTCAAGTTGTTCAAGCTGTTCTACCATTTCTGTCAGCTTATGA
>JAZUJY010000037.1:0-1881 GCA_045643005.1 Oscillospiraceae bacterium
AAGCTCAATTACTTCCTTTGTTTTCAGTACATTTCCGTATACAGCAACCTTTTCATTGATTACGATTGCAGGCATTGACATAACACCATATCCCATGACAACTTCCATGTCTGTGATGTACTGAACATCTGTTGCAATGCCCATTTCTGCAACCGCATTGATTACATTCTGATACTGGTCATGGCATGACTTACAGCCTGCACCGAGGACCTTAATGCTTTCTATTTTAATATCACCGACAGCGTTTGTGTCTGTTTCACAGCTGCTGTTACAACAGCATGATACCTTTTCTTCTTCCTTTTTCTTACCGAATAATGCCATAATAAATCTCTCCTTTGAATTATATTAGTACATTCTGAACCGCATTGAAGAAATATCCCACAATGATAATTCCTACAGTACATATTGCTATGAAAATGCCGAGAAGTTTAGGCTTGATTGCCTTTTTCAGCATAATCATTGACGGCAGAGAAAGTGTTGTAACGCCCATCATAAATGATAAAACAACGCCAAGTCTTGCTCCCTTGCCGAGAAGTGCCTCTGCAATAGGAATACAGCCAAAAATATCAGCATACATCGGAACACCTGCAATTGTTGCAATGATAATTCCAAACGGATTTCCAGTTCCGAGAAACTTAACAATATGGCTTTCAGGAATCCAGTTGTGTATAAATGCACCGATTGCAACTCCGACAAGCACATACGGAAAAACTTTCTTTGCTGTTTCAATAACCTGTTCCCACGCATATTTTATTCTGTCTCTGAAATGTAGTTCATTCTGTGGTACGTCAAGTGCTTTTCCGTTTCTGATAAAGTCTGCAACCTGATTTTCAAGATGCAGTTTTTCAATCAGCGTACCTCCTGCAACTGCGATTATAAGTCCGACAATTACATAAACAATTGCGACCTTCCAGCCAAAGATACTCATAAGCAGTACAAGTGAGCCTAAATCCACCATTGGGGATGAAATCAGGAAAGAAAAAGTGACTCCAAGCGGAAGTCCTGCACTTGTAAATCCCATAAACAGAGGGATTGACGAGCATGAGCAGAATGGTGTTACTGTTCCAAGAAGTGCGGCAATGATATTTGCACCGACTCCATGAAATCTTCCAAGAATTCTCTTTGACCTTTCAGGCGGAAAATAGCTCTGTATGTAGGAAATCAGCAGAATCAGAAATCCGAGAAGAACCATGATTTTGATTACATCATAAAGGAAGAAATTGATGCTTCCTCCAATTTTTTCTGATGTATCAAGTCCACAGGCTTCAAGAAGATTCTGAATTACAAGATTCAGCCATTTCATACCAAGAATCTCATTTTGGATGAAATCCCATACATTTTGCATTACATTCATAGTAAAGCTCCTTTCATAGAAAGATTGAAATACATCTATATTAAAATCAAAGATTAAAGCCGAATAGTCGGCTGATAATCTTTATTTACATTTACAGCATTCACTGCTGTTATTTTTCTTTGTGAGACTTTTCAAAAGCTGTACTGCGTTCTCTGAGCCTTCATCTGAAATAGAATAATGCATCCATTTGCCTTCTTTTCGGGAAGAAACAATCTCGCTGTCACAAAGTATTTTCATGTGATGTGAAAGAGTAGGCTGGGTTATATTCAGTTCTTCAAGCAGTTTGCAGGCACAGATTTCTCCGTTCTGTAAAAGCTGTAAAATACGGATTCTGTTTTCATCACCCAATGCTTTGAATATCAAAGCTGTTTTTCGTGTATTGATTTCCAAACTTAACACCTCGATGCATTGAAATTTGTCTATGTGTGTATTATATCACATACATTGATGTTTGTCAATAGGTTTTGAAAAATTTAATTTCACAACTCACTTAAACAAAATGACAATTAAACCAGCTCAACAAATTC
>JAZUJY010000038.1:0-28372 GCA_045643005.1 Oscillospiraceae bacterium
TTCAAGTGAATCAGCAATTTTAGTATCGTAGTAATAGATTTTACTCTTTTTTTCATCAGTAAGTTCAATTGAAAAGAGAACATCACTATCAACTTCAAAAAATACTAACTTTCCATCTTCAAATTCATCATATGATTCAGCGGCAGGATCATCCTCATATTCATATTCTCTAAGTCGAAAACTGCATATTGAACTCGGATCCATTATTCTGTTTATATGAGATTTTGAACCACTTAAAAATACATACCCTATGTTCTTGTAGAATTCTCTTAATTCAAATGGGAAGCTTAAATTTAACTCTCTTTCTGCATCTAATATATCTTCTTCTGAAACAGGATAAATCTTGTTTTCTCCATTTTTTACGAAATCAAACATAAATCTTCACCTCACTTAAATTTTTAATCCATTCATCTCAGCAAGTTCTCTTACTGACATACCTGATTTAGCCTTATGACACGGATTTGCACCATTTTCAAGCAGCATATCTATTATCTTTCTATATTCTATAGTTTTATTCAATACTATTTTTTCTATTATATAATATTTAGTACAATATTACAAGTTTTTTATTTTTTTGCACAAACACAAAACAGAGCCCGCATAAAATAATGCAAGCTCTGTCCTGTTTTAAAAAAATTTCTTTCCTATTTATTTATAAACACCAATACCAAGCAGTTCATAATTGCTCGATCCATTTTCCATGGATATCGAAACCTTAAGCGTTTCTGTCTTATCCTGTACAAATACGCAGTCAGCGTCAGGACCGCCCCATGTATACTGTTTATTTGCTGTTACTTTATAGTCTTTTCCGTTTACGTTTACAATTGCAGTACCCATTCCGGAAGCATTTGACTTGAACAGAAGAGCAATACCCTTGCCTTCAACCGTAAATGTCATAGGAGTATTTCCGTTTTTACTGAAAGTATAGCCGTTCGGGAATGCCTGAATACTTGTTCCTTTTTTGAATGAACCTGCATTAAAATCCTTCAGTTCACTAAAATCAACCATCGTTCCGGTAGCATACTGGTCTCCGTAAACCTTGGTGGACGGGATCTCGTATGAAGTTGATCTGTTTTTGCTTAACTGAGCCTGTCTCCAGTAATATTCAATAAAGTTTGCTACAAGCTGATGTCCGGATTTGTGCGGATGGAACTGGTCACTGCCGTAATCTCCCCATTTCATTTTGCCTGATTTGATGGCATTTGAAACAGCATTGTCAACACTGATAAGACCTAGGTCGTAGTTCTTTGCGACTTTGGCCATCTGATCCTGACAAGATCCGCCTGTTTCTGAACGTGTAACAAGAACTATAACTGCAGGTTCATTTTCCTGCATCAGACACTGTTTGCAAAGTGATTCGAATGATTTCTGGAATTCAGTTGAACCCTGATCATTTACGGAATATTCAATAAATATAACATCAGGATTTTTGGAAAGAAGGTCTCTTTGTGCTCTGTATACACCCAGAACAGATGACGTACCTGACAAGCCGGCATTTACATATTTTACGTTGTTTCCGGTTCCGTATTCACTTGCAAAATATTCATAGGATTTTCTTGCATAGCAGTCGCTTGCTCCGGCGTTTGAACCCTCTGTTATTGATCCGCCGAGATATCCTATTGTTGTTGTTTCGCCTCTCTTAGCCTGAGCGATCTTCTTTAAGAGTCTGTATGTGTTTCCGCATCTGTAGAATGAATCTTCAGCCATCTTTAAAGTATCTCCGCTCAGAGGTTCCTTATAGTTTGCATCATAGCTGTCATCAAAAATATCATCATCATCTCCGCCTATTTTAACAGGAGGAAGTGATTCAGCAGGAAATTCGTTTATTGTGCCAACCATATAGCTGTACATAAGCATAACATCAGAAGCACCTATTACAGCATCGGCATCAAGGTCTGCGTTTCTGTTGTATTCTTCTGCTTCTCCGGTCAGGACCAGACTCTTGAGAGTAACAGCATCAACTATATTTATAATTCCATCATGATTCACATCACCAAATAAAAATCCTGTTTTGGTTCCTGTTGATCCCTGTGATGAAGATGACCCTTCACCTGTAGAAGTGATCTTAACTTCATCTATATAAAAATCAATTTTGCTCTCCGGCGTTTCAAAATACAGAGTCAGATCAGACGTACCGGACGGCACTTCATAACCTGGTACGGAAATTTCTGTCCATGTACCTTTTTTTACTGTTTGCAATGCCATATGATCATAAACAACCTTTCCGGACTGGTCGCTGTACTGCATTGACATATAGAATTCTTCCTCTGATTCACCTTCATCATACATTACATATGCACTGAAATCATATGTATCATTTGATCCAAGTAAATCATCAACGCTGATCAACGCACCATTCCATGAATTTGTTCGACCTGATACGTATAGCGAACCGTCTCCCTTATAAGCACTGCTGCTTACTTTAACACTGCATGTTCCTCGTGCTGACCATCCGTCTGTTGTTGAATCAAACGAACTTGTCAGTACATCTGATGCTGCATTTACCAAAGAGTTTTCCCAATTCATCTGCGTACAGGTGCCTGCGACTAAAACTGCAGTAGCTGCTGCACATATTTTCTTTAACTTTTTCATGTAATACACTCCTTACATACAATCTTTGTACTTTTAAGTGTATCAGCTAATTTGAAATATTTCAATAATATTTTTAAGTTTTCTTATTGCTTTTCTGACATAATTATTACACATTTCAGGCTATAATTGAAAAGGTTTTCATTTCCTATATACTTTTGTTTCAGCAATGTACTTATTTTTCAAAAAAAGCTGCGAGAGACTCGCAGCTTTTTCTAAAAATCAGTCTTTTGAAAGACTAAAAAATTCAGTATTATTTAAACTTTTTAAAAGCATCCTTTGCTTTTGCAACAATGTTTTCACGGCTCAGACCGAATTCCTTAAGAAGGTCAACAGCAGGACCGCTGTGTCCGAATTCATCATTTACACCGATCTTAACTACAGGAACAGCACAGCCTTCTTCTGTAACTGCCTCAGCAACTGCTGAACCAAGACCGCCGATAACGCTGTGTTCTTCAGCTGTGATGATAAGACCTGTTTCTTTTGCTGCCTTGCAGATAAGTTCCTTGTCAAGTGGTTTGATCGTATGGATATTGATCACTCTTGCATTTATTCCTTCAGCCTTGAGTGTTTCAGCAGCTTCCATTGCTTCATATACAAGAAGACCTGTTGCAACGATTGTAAGATCATTGCCTTCCTTAAGTGTAACGCCCTTGCCGATTTCAAATTTGTATGTATCCTTGTCGTTAAATACAGGTGTAGCAAGTCTTCCGAAACGGAGATATACAGGACCGTTGAATGCTGCTGCTGCCTTTACTGCTGCTTTTGCTTCAACAGGATCAGCAGGGTTGATGATAGTCATTCCCGGAATTGTTCTCATAAGAGCGATATCTTCGTTGCACTGATGTGTTGCGCCGTCTTCGCCTACAGAGATTCCTGCATGTGTAGCACCGATCTTAACGTTAAGATGAGGATATCCTATTGAGTTTCTTACTATTTCAAATGCACGTCCTGCTGCAAACATTGCAAAGCTGCTTGCAAACGGGATTTTACCTGCTGCTGCAAGTCCTGCAGCAACACCCATCATGTTTGCTTCTGCTATACCACAGTCAAAATGCTTTTCAGGATATGCTTTCTTTAATATTACAGTCTTGGTAGCTTCTGCAAGGTCTGCATCAAGTACAACAAGATCTTTACATTCTTCTGCGAGTTCTTTTAATGCTTCACCGTAGCTTTCACGGGTAGCCTGTTTAACTAAATCTGCCATATTCACTATTTCCTTTCTGAAAGTCAATTACTTGGATAATTCACTGATGCGAGCATCAAGTTCTGCCATAGCCTGATCGTATTCTTCCTTGTTAGGAGCTTTGCCATGCCAGCCAACTTTATCTTCCATAAATGAAATGCCCTTGCCCTTAACACTCTTCTGAACAATAACTACAGGCTTTCCGGAAATTGTTTCTGCTTCATTGAAAGCTCTTTCGATGTCATTAAAATCATGAGCATCCATTGTAATTACATGCCATCCAAATGCAGCAAACTTGTCAGTAATAGGTTCCGGTGAACATACTTCTGTTATTTTACCGTCTATCTGAAGACCGTTGTTATCTACTATAGCAACGAGATTGTCAAGTTTATAGTGAGCTGCAAACATTGAAGCTTCCCATACCTGACCTTCTTCGATCTCACCGTCGCCAAGGATAGTATATACCTTGTAGTCAGCATTGTCGATCTTACCGGCAAGTGCCATTCCGCAAGCTGCTGAAATTCCCTGTCCAAGTGAACCACTGCTCATATCAACACCCGGAATATGAATGCAGGGATGACCCTGAAGAAGTGCTCCGATGTGTCTTAATGATTTAAGTTCTTCCTTCGGGAAAAATCCTCTTTCAGCGAGAACTGAATATAATGCAGGTGCTGTATGACCTTTTGACAGTACAACTCTGTCTCTTTCCTTCATGTCCGGATTTTTAGGATCAATATTCAGTTTATTGAAATACAGATACGTAAGAACATCTGCGATAGACATAGATCCACCCGGATGACCTGACTTTGCATTGAATGTGCCCTCGATAACACCTTTTCTTACATTTGCAGCTGTTATCTCAAGCTGTTTTTTTATCAAAGCATCCATAAAATAAACTCCTCCGTAATAAAAAATTAAATTAATTTATTTAGTATCCTGTCGAAATATTCCGGCAGTTCACTATCAAATTCAAGATACTCCCCTGTTACGGGATGTATGAATCCTATTTTCTTCGCATGAAGGCACTGTCCTTCGATCCCCTTGTACGGTGTCCCGTACACGTCATCACCCAGAACGGGATGACCGATATATTTCATATGGACTCTTATCTGATGAGTCCTTCCTGTTTCAAGCTTCAATCGTATATGAGCATAGTTTTCAAACTGTGTGAGAACTGTATAATGCGTTATCGCTTCTTTAGAGTTCAGCTCTGTAACACACATCTTTTTTCTGTCTGTTTTATGTCTTCCTATCGGAGCATTGACCGTACCCGATGTTTCACGAAGCCTTCCGCAGACGATCGCTTCATATTCACGATTAAAGGAATGCACTTTGATCTGCTCTGCAAGTCCCTGATGTGCAAAATCATTTTTAGCTACTATCAGAAGCCCGCTTGTATTTTTATCTATCCTGTGGACTATACCCGGTCGAATCACACCGTTTATTGATGAAAGTCTGCCGCTGCAGTGAAACATAAGTGCATTAACAAGTGTTCCGCTGTAGTTTCCGGCTGCAGGATGTACAACCATTCCTTTAGGTTTGTTTACGACCAGAAGGTCGTCATCTTCATATACAATATCCACCGGTATATTTTCCGGCTCTGCTGAAAGCATCACCGGCTCGGGAATTTCAAGTTCTATGATATCTCCGGAAATGATCTTGTAATTTTTTGATGCGGGTTTTCCATTTACAATTATATTGCCTTCAGCAATAAGCTTTGCCGCTGCACTTCTCGTAAGACCAAAGTCTTTTTCGGATATCCACTTGTCAATTCTCAACCCTGCTTCAGATTTCTGAATTTCTGAAATGAATTTTTCAACGGACATAAACTATCACCAAATATTTCTATATTTCCTTTTTATTATCATATATAAACAAAAAGTATACCAGCAGTATCATAATTCCGACTGTTACCAGGATATCTGCAAAATTGAAAATGGCAAATTTGAACAGTCTTATTTCTATATAGTCAACAACGTATCCGTTGTTTATTCTGTCAATAATATTCCCGATGCCGCCGCTCATAACAAGCGACGTAATTATCATTACAAACTTTGAACTTCTGTAATGTCTGATCATAAACACAGCAAATACAACCATCGCTACCAATGCGAATCCTATCGTAAACCACTTTTTGTCACTCATTATACTGAACGCCGCTCCATGGTTTTCTGTATAGCAAAGGTTTATTATCTCTGTTTTTCCAAATTTGATAAAGGGCTGTGAGATACCGGAAGGTGCAAGATTTTGTATCGCCCAGTATTTGAGCAGCTGATCACCACAGACAAGAAGAGCAGTAATAATAATCATTATCAATATTATCATGTTTCACCTGTATTCTACAAATCATTATAATAGCCTGCCGCTCTTATCTATAAAAACGACAGGCCTTTTTTTACTATTTTACAACTGATGCGCATCTTGCACAAAGTGTAGGATGTGCAGGATTTTTTCCGACTGTTTCAGAATATGTCCAGCATCTTTCGCATTTATCGCCTGATGCTTTTTCGATCGATACACTGATCTCAGTTGCCGTGCCTGATGCTCCCAATGTCTGCGGATCAAATTCACCGCTGCCGCCGTTTAACACTTCGACCTTTGAAACGATAAAGATCTCAGCAAGTTCTGATTCACAGGCTTTAACTGCTTCATAATTCTGATCATTGCAGTAAAGCTTAACTGCTGCCTCAAGTGATTTACCGATCATCTTGTCGTTTCTCTTCATTTCAAGAGCCTTATTTACTGACTGACGAAGGTCATATATCAATGTCCATTTTGCTTCAAAATCCGGTGTTACTGTAACTGTACTCTTTACAGGCATATCGTTGAGGAAAATACTATTTGTATCTTCAGAAGCTGTATGAGGCATGTACTTCCAGATCTCTTCGGCTGTAAATGACATGATAGGAGCGATGAGTCTTGAAACTCCGCTGAGTATCCTGTACATTGCTGTCTGTGCTGCTCTTCTTTCTTCAGACTTTTCTTCACAGCAGTAAAGTCTGTCCTTGATAATATCAAGATAGAAGTTTGACATATCAACTACACAGAAGTTGTGTATCGCCTTGAATACAATGTGGAAATCAAAATTGTTATATCCTTCATTTACTTTATCAATAAGTGCATCAAATCTTGATACTGCCCACTTATCGATCTCTGTAAGCTTATCATCAGGAACCATATCCTTATCAGGATCAAAACCTTCTCCGTTTGATATATTTCCTAAAATAAATCTTGCAGTATTTCTTATCTTCTTATAAGCTTCGGAAAGCTGTTTTAAAATTTCCTTTGAAATTCTGATATCTGAATGATAATCTGACGATGCAACCCAAAGTCTGAGTATATCTGCACCGTAAACATCTGTTATCTCATTTGGTGCAATACCGTTTCCGAGTGATTTATGCATTGTCTTGCCTTCACCGTCAACTACCCAGCCGTGAGTACATACTGCCTTGTATGGAGCTGTTCCCTTGTATACAACTGAAGTAAGAAGTGATGACTGGAACCATCCTCTGTACTGATCTGCACCTTCAAGATAAAGGTCAGCCGGCCAGCTTAATTCATCATACTGCTCCATAACAGCTGAATGAGAAACACCACTGTCGAACCATACATCCATGATATCATATTCTTTTGTGAATTCAGAACATCCGCATTCACATTTTACTGTTGATGGTATAAATTCTTTTATTTCCTTGGTCCACCATATGTCAGAGCCTTCTTTTCTGAATGCATCTGCAATGGCTTTGATCGTTTCATCTGTTACGACAGGCTTGCCGCAGTCCTTACAGTAAATGATCGGGATCGGAACGCCCCATGTTCTCTGACGTGAAATACACCAGTCACTTCTGTCGCGAACCATTCCTTTGATTCTGTCTTCGCCCCATCCAGGGATCCACTGAACTTTTTCAATCGCCTTTACTGCTTCATCCTTAAATCCGTTTACTGAACAGAACCACTGTGATGTTGCTCTGAAGATGATAGGACTGTTGCATCTCCAGCAGTGCGGATACTGATGAACGATTTTTTCTATTGCAAGAAGAGCATGGACCTCTTCAAGTTTTTCTGCTATTGCCTTGTTAGCCTGTATTGTTGTAAGGCCTTCAAATTCTCCTGCTTCCTTTGTAAGCACGCCCTTAGCGTCAACAGGAACAACTATGCCGATCTCAGGATAGTTTCTGCAAACCTCATAGTCCTCAACACCGTGTCCAGGTGCGGTATGAACACATCCTGTACCACTTTCAAGTGTTACATGATCACCTACGATAACCGGTGACGGTCTGTCAAACAAAGGATGCTTTGTCTGGATATATTCAAGTTCTTTGCCGTTAAATGAACCGGTTGTTTCATATTCTGCTATTCCTGCAGCTTTCATTGCAGCAGGAACAAGCTCTGCAGCCATAACATAGTATTCACCGTTTGCTTTTACAAGTGTATACTCATATTCCGGTCCTACGCATATAGCAAGGTTACCAGGAATTGTCCATGTTGTTGTTGTCCAGATAACAAAATAGATATCTGAAAGGTCAAGTCCCATTGCTGTGAAAAGACCTTTATCATCTGTAACGTTGAATTTAACATAGATAGAATGACAGTCGTCATTTGAATATTCTATTTCTGCTTCAGCAAGAGCTGTATTGCAGTCAGGACACCAGTAAACAGGCTTAAGACCCTTATACATGTATCCGTCTTTAGCCATTTTTCCGAATATTTCAATTTGTCTTGCTTCATATTCAGGCTTAAGAGTAACATACGGATCATCATAATTTCCAAGACTTCCGAGTCTCTTAAACTGTTTCATCTGGTTCTGTACATGAGTAAGTGCAAAGTCTTTACAATGCTTTCTGAGTTCAACAGGTGAAACTGCACCTTTTTCAACTCCGATTGACTTTAATGCCTTAAGTTCGATCGGAAGTCCGTGAGTATCCCATCCGGGTACGTACGGAGCGCAAAAGCCGCTCATGTTTTTATATTTTATGATAAAATCCTTCAGAACCTTATTAAGAGCTGTTCCAAGATGTATCTCACCATTTGCATACGGAGGACCGTCATGAAGAATATATGAAGGTTTTCCTGCATTCTTCTCGATCATTTTGTAATAGAGTCTGTCTGATTCCCACTTTTCCAGTGTTTCAGGCTCTTTTGCCGGCAAATTTCCTCTCATAGGAAAATCTGTCTTTGGTAAATTTAAGGTATTATTATAATCCTGAGACATTTGATAATCTTCCTTTGCATTTATTAAATAGAATGATTTTATTTTATATTGTTTTGCTGACCGAACTGAAGCTCAGCATACTTGTTGTCGCCGCCGCCTATTATCGGGATTGACTGTGTTCTGAACGGATCAGGCTTTTCTTCCGTTTTTGCCTGTGAAGCTTCATTCATCTGATGCTGCTTTACTGCCTGAGCAAAATTATTTGTAGAAATACTCTCTGCGGGATCTTTATCCTGAACATTTTGTTCAATGATCTGTTCTTCCTCGACTATTTCTTCATACTCTTCATATTCTTCGTACTCTTCATATTCTTCGTACTCTGCGCTGCCTTCAGTTTCAGGAATAGAAGCTATCTGCTCAAGGTGAGATTTATACAGATCAAAAAGACGCTTTTTAAAATCTGATGCTTTTTTCTGCATTGCTTCTAGTTTTTCCTGCTCTTTTACAAGTTCAGCCTTAATATCATCAAGTGCTTTTCTTGAATCTGTTGTAGCATCACTTATTATTTTTTCACTTTCAAGACGTGCGCTTTTCAGCATTTCCTCTGATTTTGCATTTGCATCTGACACGATCCTGTGTGATTCCTTCTGAGCATATAAAAGAGCATCCTTTACAGCTTCTTCATCATTTCTGTATTCTCTAACTTTATTTGCAAGTATCTGCAGTTTGCTGTTTATTTCTTCGTTATCTTTTTCAAGCTGAGAGTAATCTGCCGCAAGTACGCTCAGGAATTCATCAACATCCTCCTGTTTGTAACCAAAAGCAGCCTTTTCAAATCTCTGACCATTTATTTCACTTGCTTTAATCAACTCTTTCACCTCTTAAAATATAAAAAATTATGTTCATGACAGTTCAAGATATCAACAGATCAGATAATGACTCCGTTGTTTTCGAGTTCACCAACAAGATCCTCACCAACAAAACCTACATTGTATGGTGTAATGATATATGTCAGATTTGCAACAGGCTTGAGACTTCCTCCGTTTGCATAAGCAACACCTACCAGGAAGTCAATGATTCTTCTCTTGTTTTCTGCAGATGCAGTTTCAAGGTTAAGAACTACTGTTTTCTTTGCAATAAGATGATCAGCTATCTGCTTAGCATCTGTAAACACTTCAGGTTTAACAAGAACTACCTGAAACTGTGCTGTTGCCTGAATATTTACGACCTTATTTCTTTTTTCTTCTGATATTGCATCATATTCATTTGTCTGAATCGGCTGATGTACAGCCTGCATATCCTGCTTAGGCGGTTCAGGCTGATAATCATCTTCCTGTTCCGGCGGAAAAAAGAAATCCTTTAAACTATCCAATAGCTTCATTATATTTTTCCTTTCCTCGCACATTGAAAATATAGAATACTCCTGTTTTTATTATTTTGTGCGACAAATAATAAAAACATTAAATAAACTTTACTTATAAACCCTTGCGCCAAATAAAGCGCTTCCTATCCGTACCATCGTAGATCCGTATTGTACAGCCTTTTCATAATCCCCTGACATTCCCATTGACAAGACATTCATATTAATATTATCTATTTTTTTTGATGAAATGTCAATATATAATTCCTGCATCTTCAATAAAAATTTTTCTGAATCAACAGCAGGCGGGACCGTCATAAGCCCGCAAACCTTAATATTTTTCAGTTTGGACATTTCACAGAGCAGTTCTTCGAGCTTTTCGGGAACCACTCCGCCTTTGCTTTCCTCACCGGCAATATTTACTTCGCAGAGAACGTTCATCGTTCTGCCGATCCTGTCTGCATGTCTGTCAATTTCCGAAGCAAGCTTAATGCTGTCAACTGACTGTATCATGTCAACAGAATCTATAATGTATTTTACCTTATTTGTCTGAAGCTGCCCTATAAAATGTACTGATGCAGGGAGATATTCTTCTTTTTTTGAAAGATATTCCTGGACCCTGTTTTCCCCCAGCACTTTTATTCCGCAGGATGAAACTGCATGGTTAATGACACTCGGATCTACAGTTTTTGTAACTGCCATTATCCCGATAGTGTCATTTTCCCTGCCGGCTCTCACCTTTGCTTCATTAAGATTGTTTATAATCCGTTTGTAGTTTTCGTCAACATAATCAAACTGCGTTTTCATTTCAGCACTGCCCCTTTTATTATTGTATCATCGTAAAGCTGAACATAATCGTCATCAGCCTTTACTTCTGAAATGATATAGTCTGTACCGATGAATATCTCTTCAACTCGTTTGAACTGAACATTTTCACCGACCTTAACATAAACGCCTTTAACTTCCTTTTCTTCAAAAACTGTTTCTTTGGTTTTCGGATCAGTCTTTTCCACTTTCATTTTTTTGAAACATATTGCATCACGAGAAACTCTGATACCTTTGACTATTTTGTCCTGTATCTCTACAGTTTCAACTCTGTGCTGAACAAAGCCATATGACATTTCAGAACAGGAAAGTGTTAAGATCTTTTCGTTTTCACGATCGCCGTCACGAATACTTTCAATTGTTGCATTGACACTTTTGTCATCATCAGGAAAATAAAGCGAAACGTCTTTTCCCAAATTGAAAATTCCTCGTTCCTTGGCAAACAGATTTGACTGATCGTCAATTACACCGATTATTTTCCACTGATATCCGTTTATCAGTTTTCCAACCGGCTTGTCAGTATACTCTTTTTCATGATAATCTGTAACAGATCTGATCTGTGCTGCAGTAAGTGTATCTATCTTGTCATAGGTGAGAATATTTTCATATCCGTCTACGTAGCTGGCAAAATAGGCAGAATGAGATACAATGATCTGTCTGATCGGATCTTTTTTCTTCAGATTAAGCTCGTTGAGCTTCGTTCTGAGCGAATCGATCTCCGCCTGGATCTCAGAAGACTCGTCGTTGGTTTCCTTAGTCACAACATACTGCATTGTACTCAGATAGATCAGCAGTTCTTCCTTGACTGCTTTGAGCTGTTCAAGATCACCGGTCTCCTTGCACAAAGCTATTTCTTTGTACTTTTCTTCGATAAGAGAAGCAAGGTACGACGGCTGTGCCACCTCTTTTGTACCAGGATTCTGGATCTTTTCAAGAATTGCTATTTCCTTTTCAACGGCCTGTATTTCTTCCTTAAGTCTGATCTGTTCCTCATCTGAATATATATTTGCCGCAACCTCATTTTTACTAACTCTGCCGCCGTCATTAACCTCGTAGCTTATGACCGGTCCGTTGTCATACAGTACTTCTTCGTCTCTGACATATACACCTTTAAAAGAAACGGAATTAGATGCAGTCGCTGCAACAGCAGTTTCTGTAATATAATCATTGTTAAAAAGATGCACCACAACTGTCGCTATGGTAAATGTCATAAAAAGAATAATTATTACCAGCAGCAGCTTTGTAGTACGTGCGTTCATTTTTATTCAGCCTTCTCTGCAACTGCACTGTCAAGAATTGAAATATGTCTTGACGGAACTATTGTAGAAATTGCATGTTTATAAACCATCTGCTGTTTTCCGTCACAGTCAAGAATTACAATGTAGCTGTCAAAGCCCTTTACTATACCCTTGAACTGAAAACCGTTTGTAAGGTAGATGGTGATCATTATTTTCTCTTTTCTTGCCTGGTATAATAGACAATCCTGTAAATTCAACTGCTTTTTCATAAAAATACTCCTTCTTTGCAGATAAAAATAAAATAAAAAATGATAAAGGTGCTGCATCTTCTGCAAAAGTGCAGCTAAAAAAATATTTGTTTTTTTGTCTTTTTGCAGGCTTTCAGCCTACATACATTCTATTATATCATATTAATTGATTTTTGGCTACAATATTTTCACATTTTTTTATAAAAAAATTTAAATCGTCATTTTTTTCAGCTGTGATCCACGTAATTCCTTCCTGATGCCTGAACCATGTAAGCTGTCTTTTGGCGTATCTTCTGGTCTCCTGTTTGATTTTTTCAAGACATTCATCAAGAGAAGAAGTACCTTCAAAATATGGAGCAAGCTCCTTGCAGCCTATCGCCTGATGTGCCGTTTTATATTTGTCACGCTGTAAAAACACATCATGTGCTTCTTCAAGAAGTCCTTTTTCCATCATAATATCCACTCTTCTGTTTATTCTGTCATACAGAATTTGTCTGTCTGAGTAGGTAATGCCCGTAAAAATAAAATCATACGGTGAATCGGATACTTTGCTTTCTTTTTTTAAATCACTTATCTTTCTTCCTGTCAGTTCAAACACTTCAAGTGCTCTCACAACTCTTGAAAGGTCATTTGCGTGAAGCTCTGAAGCAGTCTCAGGATCACATAGTCTGAGTTTGTTCAAAAGATATTCATTTCCGTTTTCTTCAGCTTCTTCTCTGAGTCTTTTTCTTAATGCGTCATCCGATCTGGTCTCTGCAAATGTTATATTGTTCATAAACGAAGATATGTAAAGTCCGGTACCACCGACAATGACAGGAAGCTTTCCTCTTTGAAAGATCTCCTCCGCTTTTTCAGAAGCATCTTCAACATATCTTGCGACCGAATATTCTTCTGAACGCTCAACAAAATCGATCAGATGATGCGGTATTCCGTCCATTTCCGAAGCTGTAGGCTTTGCAGTTGCAATATCCATTCCTTTGTAGATCTGCATGGAATCAGCTGAGATCACTTCTCCTCCGAGTATCTTGGCCATTGCAGCACCAAGCGCTGTTTTACCGGAAGCAGTCGGACCTGCTATAACAAGGATCTTTTTTTTCATATTTTACTATACCCTTCTTCTGAACTGCTTTTCAAGATCATATTTTGATATTGTAAAAAGAACAGGTCTTCCATGAGGACAATGTCTTATCTTTTCATTTTCATATACATCGCATATCAGCTTGTACAGCTCAGTTTCACTGTTCTTGTCGTTCATTTTTATTGCAGCCTTGCAGGCTATGGAATGAAGAATATCGTCGATCTCATCTGGCTTCGGATCAATTTTGTTCTTTCTGAAGTTTTCAGCTATTTCAGGAATAAGCTCGTTCATATCAAGATGGGCTATTATGGTCGGAACAGCCTTTACGTATACATAAGGACTTCCGGAAAAATCTATTTCAAAGCCCATATCATCAAGCACCTCAGAATTTTCACTCAGTGCCTCTGCCTCATCAAGTGACAGAAGTATTCCTTCAGGACATAAGATCAGCTGACTTGCAGGATCTTTCTGTTCCGCCTTCAGACGTTCAAATATCATTCTCTCATGAGCTGCATGCTTGTCCATGATGATGATCTTGTCATTTACTTCAGCTATAACATATCCGCTGAAAGCTTCGCCGATATATCTGATGACCGGCTTTTCTTCTTTGAACGGGGCTGTCTGTACATGCTCAGGAACCTTTTTTTTCAGTGAATCAGTGTTTATATATGAATACGAGTCCTGTTCATCACTGTTTTCAGTTCCGTTGTTCTGTTTTTTTAACGGTGCCGGTTTTTCAGATGTTTTCTGAATGACAGGAGGTATTTCTTCATGTCTGTCAGGAATATCACAGGTTTTTTCCGCTTGTGTTATATTTTCAGATTTTTTTTCGCTGTTTACGGCAGATCTCTGTGTAATACTGACAGCCGATCTGTTTTCATTTGAAAGATTTGACGGTCTTTCAGTTTTTATGGGAGACGTTGTAAAAACAGGTTCAGGTTCTGCAGGTTTTATTATAACTGAAGGTCCTGCTGAGTTTATATGCTCATTTTCATTATTTTTTTCTGGTTCCGACCTGTATGTCGTTTTATTATCTACAGGCAGCGCCGGCTGTTCATATTTTTCTTCGGATGTGTTTTGAAAAGAAGGACTTTTCAGCTGAAAATCATATATCAGACCGGCCTGCATCAGTGCGGATTTTACTGCAAGATAAACACACTCATATATCGGCTTGTCATCGGAAAATCTGACTTCAACCTTTGCAGGATGAACATTTACATCAACAATGTCAGGTGCCATTTCGATCTTTAATACACAGGCAGGAAATTTTCCTACCATGATAAGGCCCTTATACGCTTCCTCTACAGCAGCAGCGCAGACCTGAGATTTGATATAACGGTTATTTACAAAAAAGTTCTGAAAAGTTCTGTTTGCTTTTGAATACAACGGCTTTATGGTAAAGCCTTTGACTCTTATTCCGTTCTGCTCATAATCCACCTCGAGCAGATCATGTGCAAAATCCTTTCCGTATACTGCATATATGGCAGAAAAAAGCTTTCCGTCTCCGGCAGTTCTGAGTTCGGGTTTATTGTCCCTTATCATTTTAAAGGAGATCTCAGGATGAGACAGGGCTATCTTGTTTACTATACTGCATACGGCATTTCCCTCTGCAACATCCTTTTTCATAAATTTTTGTCTCGCCGGCACGTTATAGAAAAGATCTCTTATTATCAGAGTGGTTCCGTCAGGACATCCGCTCTTTTCATACAGCTTTTCCTCTGAGCCTTCTATTATATAATGTGTACCGTACTCATCATCACGCTGCTTCGTCATCATTTCTGTTTTTGAAACGGCACACACCGATGCCAGAGCTTCTCCTCTGAAGCCGAGAGTCAGTATTCCTGCGAGATCATCGGCTTTTTTTATCTTACTTGTCGCATGTCTTAAGAATGCCTTCGGAACATCCTCTCCGGCAATACCGCATCCGTCATCAGTTATTCTGATAAACGTGGATCCGCCGTTTTTTATCTCAACGACAATATGCCTGCTTTCAGCATCTATGGAATTTTCTATAAGTTCCTTAATGACCGATGAAGGTCTCTCGATCACTTCACCTGCTGCTATAAGTTCCGATATTTCACGGCTTAAAAGATTAATTGACGGCATGTCTTTTTCTCCCTGATCAGCTTAACATTCTGTGAACTTCCATGAGAAGCTCCCTGCATTCTGAATCCGATAATTCAGAAATATTTGTTTTCATGATCCTTGACAGTGCATCATCTTTTGTGAGATCTGAAAAACAAAGCTGTGAGTCATGCTCTTCAACTATTTTTTTCTGTCTCAGTGTGCTTTCTTCAAGGTCTTTTAAAAATTTCTTTGCCTTGTTTATTACGTTTGAAGGAACACCGGCAAGTCTTGCAACTTCTATTCCGTAGCTGTCATCAACACCGCCGGGAACGATTTTTCTCAAAAATCTGATGCTTTCACCGACTTTTTTTACAGCAACGCTGTAATTCTTTATGCCCGGCATTTCCTTTTCCATTTCGATAAGCTCATGATAATGTGTTGCAAACAAGGTCTTGCATCCGAGATTTTTTCCGCTGCATATAGTCTCAGCCACCGCTCTTGCGATACTGATCCCGTCAAATGTAGATGTGCCTCTTCCGACTTCATCGAGAATAACAAGGCTTTGTTTTGTTGCGTGCTTAAGAATATCAGCGACCTCGCTCATTTCGACCATAAATGTACTTTGACCTGCTGTAAGATCATCAGATGCGCCGATTCGCGTAAATATCTTGTCAACAATTGAGATCCTGGCATAGGCTGCCGGAACAAACGAACCCATCTGAGCCATAAGGGTAATGAGTGCAACCTGTCGCATATATGTTGATTTACCTGACATATTAGGTCCTGTGATGACTGACATCCTGTTCATCTTTGTATCAATAAACGTGTCATTCGGAACAAATACCTCATCATTGAGCATCAGTTCAACCACAGGGTGACGTCCGTCCTTTATCTCTATCGAGCCGTCTATAGAAATATCAGGTTTTGTGTACTGATTTTTTACCGCCGTATCTGCAAAAGAACAGAGAACGTCGACCTGTGCAACCGCAGCAGCGGTTTTCTGTACTTCGTCAAGCTTTGAAGCGACAAAATCCCTTACCTCACCGAAAATTTCAGCTTCCAGAACAAGTATCTTGTCCTTGGCACCGAGAATCGTATTTTCCGCATTTTTCAGTTCCTCGGTAATATATCTTTCACAGTTGGTAAGCGTCTGTTTTCTGATATAGTCATCAGGAACCATCTTAAGATAGGATTTTGTAACTTCTATATAATAACCGAATACTCTGTTGTATCCGATCTTCATGCCTTTTATTCCGGTTCTTTCCTTTTCACGCTCTTCAATGCCTGTAATTATGTCACTTCCGTTGTTCATAATACTTCTGAGTCTGTCGAGTTCCTCATTGAAGCCGTCCTTTATGACACCTCCGTCCTTTATGTTTACAGGAGGCTCGTCAACTATCGCGTTGTCGCAGAGATTTGCTATCTCATCAAGGGTGAAAATATCGCTGTTCAATGAGTTAAGCAGCTTTGATGACGAAAGATTTGAAAGATGCTCCTTCAAGGACGGCAGCTGAAGTGCAGTAACGGACAATGCCTTCAGATCACGCGGAGTAGCTGTTTTGTACATTACTCGCGTCATAAGTCTTTCTATATCATAAACCTTGTCAAGAAGATCCTGAAGTTCCATCAGTTCAACGGAATCATTTACAAGAGCCTCGACCGCATTCAGACGGTTTATGATCTTTGCAGGACTTAACAGAGGCTGTTCTATATATGTTTTGAGAAGTCTTTTTCCCATTGATGTTTTTGTGGAATCCATAACCCAGAGAAGAGAACCGCGCTTCTCCTTGTTTCTGAGAGTTTCACACAGCTCAAGGTTTCTTCTTGCAGAAAGATCAAGACCCATAAATGCGTCTTCGCCGACAATACTAATATTTGTAAAACGTCCTGTAAGAGACTTCTGCGTTTCATAAAAATAATCAAAAAGACCGCAGACAGCATTTGTTCTGATATCATCCTGTTCAAGAAACAGTTCACCATATGAAGATACAGAAAACTGCTTAAATACAACTTCTTTTTTTATCTCACTGTCAAAGCATTCGTCAGGTCTTACGGAAAATGAACACTCAAGCTTTGTTTTTATAAATTCGTTTACTGTTTTTAAAGAAAGAAAATCACCATTGAATATGATCTCTGAAGGTCTGTAGCGTGAAAGATCATTTATTATCTCATTCTCAAGATCCTTGCCTGATTTCAGTGATACTGAGGCTTCACCGGTGGAAATATCTGCATAGCATACTGCACATGCTCCGTCTTTGAGAAAAGCACATCCTATAAAGTTGTTTGACGAATCGTCAAGCATACTGCTCTCAATAAGTGTTCCCGGAGTTACTATTCTTATTACGTCACGGACAACTATTCCCTTTGATTCCGAAGGATCGGTGAGCTGTTCACATATAGCCACCTTGAAACCGAGCTCAATAAGCTTTTTGGTATATGTATCACTGCTGTGGAAAGGTATTCCGCACATAGGAGCTCTTTCCTCAAGTCCACAGTCTCTTCCTGTAAGTGTAAGTTCAAGAGCACGTGAAACAGTGATCGCATCATCAAAAAACATTTCATAAAAATCGCCGAGTCTGAAAAATAATATATAGTCAAGATACTTGTCCTTTATGTCACAGTACTGCAGCATCATCGGTGATATCTTGTTTCTGTCAATCTCATTGTATAACATGGTCCACACTCTTTCTGAAAAATACAAATGAGTACACAGACGTAAAAGTCCACATACTCATCGCAGTCAAAACACTTCTGTTTAAATCAGTGACAACCTCCGCAGGATGAACAGCTTCCGCTGCATCCGCCGCCGCTGAATGGTGAACATGTATCAGGGTCTTCACCGTTTGCGCACATTGTGATGATGTTGTTGATATCTGAAAGAAGTCCGTCCATTGCATTTTTTGCAGCTGTGAATTCCTTCATGCTTTCATTTGCCATGATCTTCGCATACAGTTCTTTTATTTCGATATCAAGAGTTTTTAATTTTTCTGAATCCTTGTCATCCTCGCCCATTTCACTGTTGAGCTCAAGACGTTTTATGTTAAAATCACCGATAAGCTTCTGAAGATCGGCGTCATTGTCATTTTTATCCTTGGCAGTAAAATATGCCTTGTATCTTTCGTCAGCCTGAATCATTTTTCCAAGTTCTCTTGTTTTTTCAATAATATCCATTTTTTATCCTCCTGAATGTATATACATTAAATACTTTTTATTATTTGACTATATCACCGTCACAAGCCCAGTTTCTGGCTTTTGTGATCTTAACATCAACAAATTTTCCGATATATGAAGCATCGCCGTTAAAATTAACTATTACTGACTCCATACTCTTTCCGACAAGCGTTCCTTCTCCGCCCTTGCCTTCGGCTTCACAGAGCACCCTGAGTGTTCTTCCGACAAGTCGCTGATTGTCCTCGGTCGTGATGTCACGCTGAATATCGAGAAGTCTTGCTATTCTCTTCTGCTTTTCATCATATGTGACCTTGTCATCTATCGCTGCAGCCTTTGTTCCTTCACGCTTTGAATAAATAAAGCTGTAAATGTTGCTGTAACGTACTTTTTCGACAATTTTGAGAGTATCTTCAAACTCTTCCTCTGTTTCATTTGGAAATCCGACCAGAATATCACTTGAAAATGAAAAATCACTTATTCTGCTTCTTGCATAATCGATGATCTCCATATATTTTTCCCATGTGTATCTTCTGTTCATTCGCTCCAAAACATCATTGTTGCCTGACTGAACAGGGAGATGAAGATGCTTTTCGACCTTGTCGCATTCCACAATTGCATCTATGAGTTCTTTTCCGGCATCCTTCGGATGTGAGGACATGAATCTTATTACAAAATCGCCCTCTATGTCATTTATCTGTCTTAACAGCCACGGGAAGCTGATATTTTCGTCCTTGAAATCATTTCCGTAGGAATTTACATTCTGTCCTAAAAGGAATATTTCCTTGTAGCCGTCATTTACGAGCTTTCTGACCTCTTTTAAAATGTCATCAGGTCTTCTGCTTCTTTCCCTTCCTCTGACATACGGAACTATACAGTATGTACAAAAGTTGTTGCAGCCGAACATTACAGGAACTGATGCCTTGAAGGTACTGCTTCTGACAGGCTCAATATCCTCTGTTATCTCATTTCCGGGACCTGCTGTATCATATACGTGTTTTCTTCCGTTCAATATCTCAAAAATAAATTCGGGAAGCTTGTGTACACCGTTGGTTCCGAAAACTATATCGACATATCTGAATGATTTTTTTATTTTTTCAATAACGCATGACTGTTCTGTCATACAACCTGAAACACATATTATCATGTCAGGATTTTTGTCTTTGAACTGTTTTAAATATCCGAGATTTCCGAACACTCTTTCTTCGGCATTTTCCCTGACAGCACAGGTATTAAAAATTGCAAGGTCGGCGTTTTCAGGCATTTCGGTAAATCCGTATCCCATTTTTAAAAGCTGTCCCTTGAGCTTCTCACCATCAGAAACATTCAGCTGACATCCGAAATTATGCACATATGCAAGCGGCGGAGAATCAAGTTTTTCATTAATTGCCTTTACCTTTTCAATATAAAGATCCAAGTTTCTATTCCTCCCGAAAAAAGATAACAGCGCAAACACACTATTGCATTTATTATATCACACTATATTATTCAGTGTCAACAGTTATATAATACTTGTTTTTATCCTCAAAATATGGTATCATTTATATTGCGAAATCATATATCTGAAAGGGGCTTTTTAATGAACTATTATCTGGATGCCGGCTGCTGGGGTGCGGTTTTTGCTGTTCCGAATGCCGTTGCTGATTCATGCCTGAAACTTGCCTCAGGAAGTGCTGTAAAAGTTCTTTTATTTATGCTCAGAAACAGCAGTAAAAAAATAGAAGCGGATGATATATCAAATGCTCTTAATATAAGTACTGATGATGTTAAGGATGCTTTCAGTTTCTGGGAAGAGATGGGCATACTGAAAAAAGGCGGTCCTGATTCAGAAAACATACAGAAAGCAGAGAAAAAATCAGTATTTCCAAAGCAGAACAAACAGCCTGAAAATACTGTCAGGGATGATAAAACAACGCTCCCGCCGGTACATATGACTACTGTACAGCCAAAGCTTTCAAGTGCTTCCTACAACATTCTTCCGACTGAAATAGAGTCAATGCGTCAGAATTCAAAGGAAATGCAGTTCCTGTTTGATTCTGCTCAGCAGATCATCCCGAATTTCAATACCACCACACTGCGTTCAGTAATCTGGATACACGAATATCTCGGTCTTCCGGCAGCTGTGATCATAATGCTTATCACATACTGTGCCGAAATCGACAAAACTTCATATCAGTACATCGAATCTGTCGCAGTCAGCTGGAGCAGCAATAACATAAATACTACTCAGAAAGCCGATGAAGCAATACAGAAAATGAAAAATTCCAAATCATTTAATTCAAAAATGATGCAGGCTTTCGGACTTAAAAGAGATCCTACTCCAAAACAGAAGGAGTTTTTCTCTGACTGGCAGATAAAAGGATACAGCGTTGATCTTATCAACTGTGCCTGTGAACGAGCTATTGACCAGAACAAAACACTGACTGTAAATTATGTAAACGGAATTCTGGAAAACTGGAATTCAAAAGGAATTACCACACGTGAACAGGCCGATGCAGAAAACAAACCGGCTGCCAATAAGAACCAGCCTCAGAAGAGAGAACAGTCATACGATAATTTTGATGTAAACAGCCTTATAAAATATTAATAGTAAGTTTATTTGAAAACTGAGGATAAAACGATGAATTCAAACAGATACGAAAAAACATTTGAAATACTGTCATCAAGAAGATTTTCAGCAATAGCTGAAAATGAGCGAAGAACTGAAGAAATAGGCAGAAAGATTCCTGAAATCGCCGAACTGAATTATATGCTTGCACAGACAAATATCAATATTCTCAAGGCAATTGATGAAAAAACAAATGTGAATGAAAAAATTAAAAAAATAGAAGCACAGAATCTCCAGGTACAAAACATGATTCAGGATCTCCTCGTGAAAAACGGCTACCCGGGAGATTATCTCGAAATAAAATATACATGTCCGTTATGTTCGGATACCGGTCTGTATGAAGGAAAAAGATGCTCATGTGCTGAAGAAATTGCAGGAAAGCTTGCAGTTGAAGAAATGAATGCAAAATCCAGAATAAAGCTCTGCAGCTTCGATACTTTTGACCTTTCATATTACAAAAATATCATAACAAGTGACGGAATCGACTGTTTTGCCTCCATGACACGAAATTTCAGCTACTGTAAAACATATGCAAACAACTTTTCTGTCTCTTCAAACAATATTATGATGATAGGAAACACAGGTCTCGGCAAAACACATCTCTCACTTTCGATAGCTGAAAGAGTCATATGCAAAGGCTTCAACGTTTTATACAACTCAATAATCAACTATCTTTCATGTCTTGAAGACGAACAGTTCGGACGAAGCGATGAAAATACATTTCAGATAATGTCAGATGCCGATCTTCTTATTCTTGACGATCTCGGCTCTGAATATGACAAGCCGATATACAAATCAATGCTGTATAATATAGTAAACACCCGAATGAACAAAGGTCTTCCGACGATCATAAGTACAAATCTTACACTTGATGAAATTCAGAACAGATACGAACCGCGACTTGTTTCAAGACTGCTCACTGCATATGAGATCCGAAAGTTTACAGGAAATGATATCAGATTTATCAAAGCAGGTTCTGAAAGAAGATAAAAATAATCCCGCCTTAAAAAAGCGGGACTTTTTTATCATCCGGCTCTGCCGGATCTTTTTTCGATTTCTTTGTCAAGTGCTTCAAGATACACATCTATGTCACATTTACTTTGATATGTCTCTTTATAATCATTCCATGCTGCATCAAAATCATCACTCATAACAACTCTTGGAAGCTTTTCTCGTTTTACCTTATCCATACTTATCATAACTTTTCCTGCCTCAGTTGAATCAGTTAAGGTATTTGTATAAGTCCAGAGAGGATACCACGCATTTGGCTGTTCAGATTTGTTTAAAAGCTGTGTATATGTTTTTACACCATAATTTTCAAAGCATTCCTTCATTATGTCACTCAGGCTGCTTTCAAGATAGTTTGGCTGACATGACGGCTTGTAAGAATTTTTTCCGTCAAAGCTCATTCCATAATAAAACGGGAAATAGTTATAGTCACATCTGTTTTTAGCATAGTTTTCTTTGTCTGATTTTTTCTTTCTCTGATCATCAGTCAGATAAAAAATGCCATCTTCATCAACGCTGTAATCCACTCCCTCAATTCCCCAGAAACGAAGTCTGAGTATTTCAGGATCAAGAAGATCATCGATAAATTTAACAGCACCCTCAATATCATCACAGTCAACTGATATGCCGAGTCCCTGTGAAACATCAAGATATTCAGATGAATTATAATGTTCCTCAATGCCTTTTTCTGCTACTATTCCAAGCGGAACATAACGCATTTCGTCAGGAAGTGATGAATCTACGGTTTTAAAATTCCAGTACAGATCGACCATTCCGAGTACTTTTCCTGTTTCCATCTTCGACATGTACTCTTCCTTTGACTGGATTGAAAACGACTGCTCAATTGTTCCTTTTTTATATTCTTCATTAAGCTTTTTAAACCACTGATATGCCGTATCTGAAAGGTTATAATCCTCTGCTTTCGGCTTTCCTCCGTCTGTATTGACTATACAGCATCCGTCGTTAGGGTAACCTGCAAGATACTCAGGAACATTTTCAAGAGTCATAAACAGTGAATCATCTGTCAGGATATTATATCCTATAAGATCATCATCAGGATGTGCCTCAAGATAATCATCTATCAGATCAAAATATTCGTCAAGTGTTTCTATTTTCGGATATCCCGCCCACTTGAGCACTCTGACCTGAATCCAGAACGCCTGATACTCATAATAATTCTCGGTACTGTACATATTTACATTTCCAAACTGCGGAATATAGTAAATATGTCCGTCAGACTGTCTCAGTCTGTTCCATTCATCTTCTGAATAAAACGCTTTCAGATTTTCACATTCATCCCAGAACAAGTCTATCGGAACAAGAGCCTGTGCATCAAGAAGCATTTGCTGATGCTCTGCACCTGCATGAATAAAATCCGGATATTCTTCTTTGGTTATCATATCTCCGAGAACAGTTTCCGCATTCTGATTATTTTCCAGCCACGTCTCATGACATTTTGCTCCGATCTTTTCAGCAATAATATCCTGTACCGTATTCGGCTCTTCCATTTTCTCATCCGGTATGGCAAAGAAGCTTGAAAACTCCTTGATCGTATTTTCTTCTGCCTGCGGTTTTGAAACATCATCCGGGTTATCTTTCTTATCGCAGCCTGCTGACATAAGCATTGCCGCACTGAGTGATACTGCAACTACTTTTCTGAATAAATTCATTTTTTTCACCCCATATCATAAAATTAAAGTATCTCGTTGTTCAAAGCTCTGCTTTGTTACAACTGCTCTTTTTTGATAAATATTTCAAGATTCAGTTCTTCTGTTGAATATATTTCCAGGTTTACTCCCTTTCCGTAGTAATTTTTAAGTCTGATACACGGATTGTTTCTGCCAAGAACTTCAAAATCCGGAAGAACTTCATCATCATTTGACTCAAATATAGCTCTGAATTTTAATATATCTGACGGATTTACAGATATATTTTTACATTCAAATTTAAAACCGATATATTTTATTTCCTCTTTGACCGAGATCACAAGATCATGACCATAACCGGAATATTCGGAAAAATATCCGGCCAGTTCTGCAAGTCCATAAGGAATTATCCTTGCCCTGTCAACATCAACTGAAGGATCAACTGCAAGTATATAGTCAAATCTTTCTCTTCCGGATCTTGAATAATCATCAAGATATATCTTTGTATATTTAAGCTCATCTCTCAGAGGAATTTTGTCTGTATTTTTTATAAGCTCGTCAGATGGACATCTGCATACCTGCATATATCTTAAGCACGCATCAGCCTGATATGCATTTATAAAAGCGTTCTCATAAGTATTGTTTTGTCCGTCTGACTCCTCATCTTTTTGAGCCAGCATCTTGTTGACAGTTTCATCAAGATTTTTCAGATTAAGAAGATTTTTATATACACTTCCGAGTTCATCCTTTCCTGCATAAAAATCAGGATTTGTGCTGTAAAAATCTTTTTCACTCGCAGAATGTAAAACCTTCACTCTTTTCTTGGTATCACTCATTACAAACATTACAGAAAAGAACGAAATACACAGACTTACCAGCAATGGAATATAAAAATAAAACTTATAAAGAAGATTATCCGAACTCTTTGAATGCGCATATGAAATCAGTTCAAAATCATGAACAACATCACTTCTCATAATTTCGGAGCAGCCTTTTGAACTGCTGTCAATATTTCCGGTAGAAAAAATTACGCCGTCAGAACACTTCAGCATCATTTCTCCATCTTTAGCAAATTCTTTCATTTTTCCGGCAATAATATCTTTGTTCAAAGTGATCTTTAAAACGGACTCACCTTTTGAAGAAGGAAAATTGTCAAGTTTTCTTACAGCTACTATCGATTGGTCTGTTCCGTCATAGAAAGCTGAAATATCATTGCCAAGTTCCTGCATATGTTTATACCAGAACGAACTTTTTTCATTTTCCAGCAATGCAAAAAGATCATCAGGCTCAATGGTATTATTTTCTGTATAGATAGATATACCGCTGATAAATGCATTTTTTATATTCAAAAGATCATTGTTGTGTTTAAAATCAAAATAGTTTGAATAATAATCTGATTTGCTGTAATTGGTATCTATAAAACTGCTGAGTTTCTCTGAATAGTAAAAGGATTTTGAAATTGATGAAACACTTTCTACTGCATTGTCCAGATAACAAACTGCTGAATTTGTCATAATTTCTTCAGTAGCTGTTTTTTCTTTATCTGACATTCTGACAATAAAATATACACTGCAGAGAAAAATGATCATAACAGATAATACTGACGAAACAGAAGCAAATACTATTCTTCTTCCAAATCTGATATCAGAAAATACTCTTATCTGTTCCTTGAGTACATCAGAATAATACTTCTGATGCAGCAGTTCCCTGTAATCCTGATTTTGATTTTCATTGTATGAAATTACACTTCCGTCGCTTCTGAATTTTTTTCTGCGGATATTATAAACATCATCAGAGCATCTGTTATGCAGATAATCTATCCTTTCCTTTATCTCTGCCATCAAGAAATTTATGGAAAGCAATGAAATACAAAGGCTTATTATAAACGGAACAATAAAGAACCATCTTTCAGGAATACCCTTCAGCCCTTTTTCCCCCGAATAGGAAAGACATTCAAAATCTGCAGCAACTGATTCCTGCGGATGTGAAGAATAGAAATCATCCTCTTCATCGATAACTCCGTCAGAAAACAAAGTATAATTTCCATATTTAACTGCAAATGTTCCGTCAAATGAAAAAGATTTCAGATCTTTTATTATCAGTTCACGGTTAAGAACGATCTTGATAATGGCTTCTCCGCTTTCAAGAGGAAAATTATCAAGCACTCTTACCAAAACAATTGATTTTACGGAATCATCGTAAAACGCTGCAGTTTTTTTGTTTTGTGATCTGAATTCCTTGTACCAGTAGGATTCCTGTTCACGAGTGCTGAGAAAATTTATTATTCCTGTATTTCCAACTGTATTGTTCTGAGTATAGATCGTAAATCTCTTCATAAGAGAATTTTTCATTTCCAGCCATCCGTTGTTCTGTATAAATTCAGCGTACTCTGAATTATACTCTTTATCGCTGAAATCCGTATCGATAAAATCATAAAGATTTGTTGAATAATAATATGTTTTTGTTATCGAAACAGCACTGTCTATAATATTTCCAAGATAACCTGCCGCAGAATCCGACATCATTGATTCTGATTTGATTTTTCTGTTATCCGATGCTTTTACGACAAAAAAAACACTGAAAATAAATATTGTAAGAACTGATATTAACGAAGCCGATGAAACGAAAAAGATTTTTTTTGAAAATTTTATGTCCGAAAAAAACCGCCTTTTCCTTCTCCGGACTTGACCCGCTTTATTTTTTCCCATACTTCCCTTTCCGTAAATAACTTATCTGCTTGGCAGATTCAGTTTCTTTTTTATCTCAAATTTTTTCTGATACATATTTTCTTCTGCTTCTGAAAGAAGTTCTTCGAAAGAATATGACGCTTTTGCATATGCATATCCGTAAGCAAGTGTACACATTACTGTATCCTGTGCCTCGCTCAATATATACGGAGAATCACTTTCTATTTTGTTGATCACTTCAAAAAAGTCAGAATATGTTCCCTTTGTAAGAACAGCGAGGAACTCATCTCCGCCCATTCTGAAGCACAGACCTTTCGAATCTCTGATAACCGACATAATATATTTTGCAGCTGCTTTGATCACAAAATCTCCGCGTTCATGTCCTTCAGTATCATTTATAAGCTTAAGATTGTTAACATCAAAATATATAACACAAATTGCCGGGCAGTTTGCCGGACAAAAATCAGGAATTCTTTCTTCATAAAATCGTTTATTGTATACTTCAGTCATTGCATCATGTGTTGCTGCATATACGGCATCATTCAGATTATGTGAATATTTTTCTATTTCAGTAAATGTCTTTCTGATCGTATTTCCAAGTTCACCTATCTCATCTTTCCGTTCCGTATCAAACAGATCAGAATAATCCTCATCACTTATTGTCTTCTGATCAGCCAGTGCAGTCGGAACCTCTTTGGCCCATTTTGAAAGTCTGCTGATAGAAATAAATACTTTTCTGTTAAGAACAAAAACTGACAGAAAGCCCGCTGTCACACTTAACAAAGCCGAAAAAGCTGCAAAGCAACAGATTATTTTTACAAAATCAGCACTGTCAAGCCACTCTACACTGGTGATAATATAAGATATCTGTTCTCCGTCAGGACGTGTCATCGGACTGTAGTAATAAAGATAGCCGTCCTCAAATACAGAATAAGTCTTTTGGCTTTTTATTAACTGTTCCTTTTTCATCGGAGATATTTCATTATACTGAAGCTTGTCACCATTTGCAGCAGATTTTCCTTTGGTATCATACATGTAATATCCGCATGAATCTGTGAAATATACAATTGACAATCTCTTTATTCCGGATTTTTTTATATATACAGGAAGAGCGTTCTCCGTTTTTTCATTAGGACTTTTTTTCGTCCTGCAGTCATTGATCTCATCAGGAGAAACATACAACGAAACAAATGCCGAAGCACTTTTCGCTGTTTTCAGGCACTCTTTTTTTGATATTTTAATTATCTGAATAAACAATACAGCGCTGATCAATATTAAAACAAAAAAAAGTATTAGTGTCAGCTGCAGAAAAGTTTTTTTTCTGACTGTATTTTTCGTATCTGTTCACCGCCAATCCATATCATAAACATACCATAAATCAAAAAACTTTTTCTTTATAATTATATCACATATTTTGTAATTCTTCAATACAATTATAAATTTTTCGGCATTATAACAACACAGAAGATAAACCGCGGTTATACTTGACACATATGTTTTATTGTGCTAAAA
>JAZUJY010000039.1:0-3247 GCA_045643005.1 Oscillospiraceae bacterium
AAGAACTGTTGAAGCATCAGAAGCATCAATTACGCCGTCACCGTCTATATCACCAAGGGTATAAGGTATCTCATAGTTGAAAACCATGGTTACACCTTTATATTCACTTCGGGAGCTTGCATCATTCTTTATTTTCGACCATTCTTCCTTTGAACCCGTATAGTATATGGTTTTAAGGTTTGTACATTTAGTAAAAGCAGTTGCGGTTATTTCTTTTACAGATGAAGGAATAACAATGCTTTCGAGGTTAGTACACCAGCCAAAAACCTCATTATCCAGAAAAGTAACACCATAAGGGATTTCAACGCTTGTAATATCCTCATTGCCGACAAAAGCATAGGCTGAAATTTTCTTTACATTGGCAGGAATAACAACCTTGCCCTTGCATTTAAGTCCGTCAATAAGAGTATTGTTTAGTATTACCGGAAGATTTTTTTCTTTTTGTTCATCAAGCCACGGTGTATAAAAAAAAGCGTTTGAACCGATATTCAAGTCCTGACCTGCGGTGCTTGCTTTTTTAAGCGACGAGCACAGATAAAACGCTTTATTGCCGATTTCTGTAACTGATTCAGGAATAGTAACACCTGTAAGCTCTTTGCATTCCTCGAAAGCACTAGCACCTATAACTTTAACATTTGAAGGGATTGTAATATCGCCTTTGCAGTTCGTACCGTCTATAAGAATGCCGTTTACGACTACAAAAGGACTTTTTTTCTTTTGTTCTTCAAGCCATAAGGTATTTTTAAAAGCCAGTCCGTCGATCCTTGTAACAGAAGACGGAATTTTTACTTCTTTAAGATTTTTGCAGTCCTTAAAAGCCGAATATCCTATAGTTGTAACGGAATCAGGAATTGTAATGCTTTCAAGCCCTGAACAGCCGAAAAAAGCAAGCTCATCAATATAGGTAACAGAGGCAGGAATTTTAATTTCTTTAAGAGATTTACAGTATTCAAAAACTGCATAAGAGATACCGCTGACTGTAGAAGGAAGTGTAATTTCTTCAAGCGACGAGCAGTTTAAAAAAGCAGAGTCTTCTATAGAAGTAACACCCTCAGGAATGTTTATGCTTTTAAGTGATGTACAGCCAAAAAAAGCACTGTTGCCTATACTTTCAACTGTACTTGGAAGTGTTACTTTTTCAAGTGATTCACAGGAAAAGAAAGTCTTGTTTCCGATACTTGCAATACCCTCAGGGATTTTTATTTCTTTAAGTGAGGTACAGCCCTCAAAAGCACTATTGCCTATAATTGTAACCGTATCAGGAAGTATCACGGTTTCGACAGTATCACAGTACTGAAAAGCCTGATAGCCGATATTTTTAACGTTAACTCCCCCGATTTGCGAAGGAATTACAACATTTTTGTCTTTTCCGAGATACTTTGTGATTCTTCCGTATTCTTTTATAAATTCAAAGTCACTTTCATTTGCGGCATTTGCCGTAACAGCATATCTGCTTATTACCTCATAAAAAGGCTGTACAGGTGTCATACCGCAGAAAAGAGTTAATGCTGACAATGCTGCTGCAATTCTTTTCGTGTTGTTTTTCATAAATTTTCTCCTTGTTTAAAATACAGGTCATTTCTGAAATCTTTTTTATGTTCACTTATAAAAACTCCTTATGAGAATTATATCATACTGCCGCAAAAAAAGCAATATTCATATACAGCGTTTCAGTCTTTAAAAAATTATCTCGTCTTTTTTCTGCTCTCAGGTCACTTATTTATGTAAAGATAAAAAACGCATTCTGCGGAATAAAATACGGAGGTATACTATGAAAAAAATAACAGCTTTGCTTGCAGCTATGCTTATGCTTTCTTCTGCTGCCTGCTCATCAAACCATAATTCATCATCAGTTACATCAAATTCATCTGAGGCAACTACTTCAGCGACAATTCCCCTTGCCGGACCTGATAGCGTAAAGCCGCTGGTCAACCGTATGAACGACACGGAACGTATGTCAGCCAATCTGCACGAATTCACTTTGTTAGATGAAGCTAAGTCAGATACAGACATCAAAATCAGTCTGGAATCCGAATCGCTTGCAAAGTACGTTGAAGATGCGGATAAATGGCTTGCCGGACTGTCAGAATCTGAAAAAAAAGAACCGTTAACTCAGCTTATTATACAGGATGTGGAACTGAACAGAGCCGCAGCAGAGAAAAATCCCGATGAAAAAATATATGGTGTCTGGAGAATAAACGATATTCCGTATACTTGTCTGATAAATCAAGCCTATGCTGCTGATATGTTGAATTATGACGGCGGAGCACTTGACATCGTGCAGAATCTCTATAAGGACCCTGCAAACGGAGAAATTGTTGATTTATATTTGCCGATAGATGAAACAAAATTTCCGAACGTAGATATGCGGGACAGTGAAGCATATCAGGCATGGTCTGAAACACTTGAACCTATTAAAGAAACAAAGCATTTTGAAAGCTATGATGAATATCGTGTGTGGGCAGACGATTATCTGGAAAAAAAGTCAGAATACCACCTGATTTCTGCGGATCACATGAAAAAAATCGACAGAGCAATTTACGATGCAATTATGAATCACACTGTTGAAGATGCACCGTTTGATATGTTAGCAATGTATAAGGACACTGTTATATATAGAGAAGATATAGACCCGATTGCAGATTACCGTTCTTCGTGGGAGATGAATGACCGTGAGGGAGTGGAACATATCAAGGATTCTGTCCGTGAACTGAATCTGCGTGATACTGAAACGGGAATTCATTTTCTTGCACATATCGTTCTGCCGCCTGATTATGATGAAAATAAAAGCTATCCTGCATTTGTCCTGACCGACGGTGTATGGCGTTTTGGCGATACTCCTGCACTTTACAGGGCAATGGAAGAGGGAAAAGCACAGGATGTCATTCTGGTAACGCTTGGTCTGGATTACCATTATGACAGTCAGGATATGGGCATCCGTGACGATTATCTGCTTCTGAACTGTGCAGGGCTTGACGATTTTATTACGGATAATCTGATGCCGTATCTTGGTGAGCAGTTCAATATTGACTTTGCAAATTCATCGCTATACGGACATTCTGACGGCGGTGCATTTACACATTATGCCGCATTTAACTCGGATAAATACGAAAATCAGCCGTTCCGTAATTATATCATCGGCTCTCCTGCACTCTGGGGACTTCATCACCCTGAGGACAGCGGCGACATTACTGATTACAAGCGTGATTATGACTATTTTGAGCGAAATGATACATTCACAAAGAAT
>JAZUJY010000040.1:0-37232 GCA_045643005.1 Oscillospiraceae bacterium
TTCGAGCCATCATCTGCGATAATTAAGCAGATGATTTCAATAGTAATTGGAGACTCGGAAGAGACTCCGATTACCATTTTTAAGAGAAAAGCAGGGGGCAGAATCAAATCTGCACCCTGGCTAACCCGTGAATAGTAACTATCTATGTGCTGTTATGCTTTTTTGAATGAACACAAATTGACATATTATTGGCATTGTGATATAATAAATGAAACACTATCAGGCAAAGGAGCCTTGTAAAAGATGAATTTCAGACCACCTGTTCTTTCGGATATGGAAGCTGTCAGAGATGCCGTCGCAAAATCAGGATACATAGGAAGTGATGCTTCATTTGGAAATATTTTTCTTTTAAAGGAAAAATATAATACGCTTATGACCTTTGACGGAAATTTTCTGATAAGATATTATAACGGGAAAAAAAGCCGGCACGGATACACTTTTCCTTTGGGTAAAGGGAATATAAAAAAAGCAATTTCCGATATTATCAGAGATTCAGAGGAAAATGGAAGAGCTCTTGAATTTTGCTTTGTTGACGAAAAACAGAAGGAACAGCTCGAAAGTATATTCAGGGAACAGATCATATTTACCAAGGACAAGGGTGACAGCGACTATATTTATTCACTCGAAGCACTTTCCCTGCTGCAGGGAAAACAGTATCAGAAAAAACGGAACCATATTTCACGGTTCTCAAGGACATATTCAAATTACGAACTTCGGGACATAACAAATGACAATATTTCAGATGCATTAAAAATAGAAGAACAGTGGCTTGAGGAACAAAATGATGATGAAAGTACATCTGAAAGTGCTGAAAATTCAGCATCAAGAGAGCTTGAATACAGCTGTATCAAAAATTCACTTGAACACTTTCATGAGCTTGGTCTCAAAGGTGCTGTTCTTTACGTATACGGCAGA
This sequence comes from Oscillospiraceae bacterium, assembly GCA_045643005.1. Taxonomy (GTDB): domain Bacteria; phylum Bacillota; class Clostridia; order Oscillospirales; family Ruminococcaceae; genus HUN007. The sequence goes on from JAZUJY010000040.1 coordinate 916, forward strand.
CCGGTCGCAATGACAACAGGATCTGAGATCATCCCGGGAGTATGGGATATTCATTTTGAAAAAGCTGTCGGAGAATATGCTGAAAACGGTGCATATTCGGTGATCAACAAGCTCTTTGCCGGTCTGCTCGGAAATACCGGACTTATCAACAGAGAAGAGGATATAAATATAGAAGGTCTCAGAAAAGCAAAGCTTTCCTATCACCCTCAGATCATCTTCGACAAATACCATGCAATCGTAAAAACGGAGGGATAAAAATGCTTTCAGAAGTTCTTTCAAAGGAAAGCTGTGCAAAGTGCAGATTTTGCTGCTCATTCAGACGATGCAGTCTCTGGGAGACACCGCTCTTTTCTGATGAAGCGATCAAAAAGCTTGAAAAGGATAATGAATACGGAGTAAAAGGTATTTTCAAAGACAGACAGCCATTTCTTGAAAACGGATATAAAACAGACGACCCGGAGGAAGAGGTCCCATGCACATTTCTCGACCCGGACAAAGGCTGTATTCTCAAACCGGAGGACAAACCGTTTGACTGCTCGATATGGCCGCTCAGGATCATGGAAAAAAATGATCAGCTTGTTATCGCATTCACGCCTACATGTTCAGCTCTTGGAAAGGAACCGGGTGATAAGCTCACAGAGCTGGTGCAGGAAAAAGGACTCGGGCTTAAAATATACGAATATGCAAAAAGCCACAGATACATGATCAAAAAATATAAAGAAGGCTTCCCTGTCATCATGTCAATGAGCAAATACTGACAAAAAAATCGCACCGCATATACGGTGCTGTTTTTGTATTGAAAGGAAAAAAATCGACACGACACCTTTTGACCGTAAACGAATCCCGCCAAAACAAAATCTGTTTATGATGCCGCTTATCCGGCTTGTATGCAGGTTTTTGGTCACAGGATACAAACTAAAGATAAAAAAAGTCAGAATGAAAGGACTGAAGCCGCCTTTTCTGGTTCTCGGTACTCATCACTCATTTATGGATTTCATAGTTACTCCGCTGGCATTATTTCCGCACAGGGCAGAATATTTTTCAAAGCTCTGCTTTTAGCAAGCAGAGGCGATTCGCAGGATCGGTTCCCGCTCAGCCGGAGATTGTACTCCGATCGTTTGGTCAGATAGAACCCGCCGCCTGCAGAGGCGGAAATATCCTCTGTGTTGTTCAAAGCTCTGTGTTGTTATAGGAAGTGCACGGATCAATGATGCTGCAATTACCATCCGGTCAGAATATAAAAAAGCATATTTTCAGATCGTTATTTCTGAAAATATGCTTTTTTTAATATTTATTTGCTTATTTTTTCAGTCCAGTACTCCTGATTGTATATATCAGTAAATCTGTAAGTGATAACGCTGTTTCCGTCGCCGATATCAGTATCGCTGATAGTCATAACATCATTTACAGTCATAGGCTCGCCGAGATAATAACTGTCCTGATAATCACCGTTATACGAATAATAATCGCACAGGAATTCAAGCTTGTCGCCCGTCTGAAGCTCGATATCACTCTTGGCAACCGTGTCTGTTTCGCCGTCCTTATAGTCGCTTGTGACACCTGCGATATATCCCTTCGGGTTTTCGTTGTCAAAAGCAAGGATCAGATTTACTCTGTCACCGTTAAGCTTGGCAGGAACATAGCCGCTGATATAATACTGATCGTTTCCGTATTCTGTTGTATCTGTATGATAGTATGCAACAGGCTGTCCGTTAATTGAGATCCATGTGTTTTCTGTATCTGCAATAAGATTTCCTTCGTCATCATAATCATAAACATTGTCAAGACCAAGGTCAATGTATCCGGATCCGTCATCAAAGAACACGTTCTTGTCAACTGCATGTACAAGCTTCCACTGGTTTTCAGGGAGCTCTATCTTATACTGTCCGTCAGACGTTGTATCCCAGACAAGATTTGAAGAATCAAAATAATTAGCAGCAAGATAATCTGCAGTGTCTTCATCTGAAAGCGGTGATTCCTTCATAAAGCCTGTGTTTGACCCATCAAGACCATCTACATTCATTGATCTGCCGCTCAAAAATCCTGACAACAGCTGACCTATCATGTCACTGCTTCCTGAAGAACCGCCTGAAAGACCGCCTAAGATGGAGGTAAGAGGTGAAGATGAAGAACCGCCTGCTGCGATCTGTCCGCTTGTCTCAAGACTTGCGAACTGCTGGATACATTTGCTGTATTCGGAATCCATACCGATCTGCTTGTATGCACTGCACGCAGGATCAACATATGAAGTTCTCTTGTATGGGAAATAGATCGAAACGCCGTATGCGTTAGTCATATTTGTCGATGTTCTGTTGTATTTTACTGCGTTCTTTACAGCCTTACTCAAAGCACTTCCCTCTGAATTTCCCATCTTCTCAGCAAGGTCAACAAGATCGATCTGGTCGATTTTTGAGCTCTGTGCAAATTCACGTGTCTGATATCTTGCATCAGAAACCGTCTGATAATCCTTGTTTGTAAGAAGGCTTGAAATTGATTTTGAAAAATCATTCAGTTTATCGGGAACTGTGTTTGCAAATTCTGCAAGATCGATAACAGCAAGTGTTGTCTGCTGTCCGCGGCATTTTTTAGCACACATTTCCACAAATCCGTCTACTATATTTTTGCCTGTGTCTACCGTTGCTTCCGAAGTGTTGTTTCCGAGCTTTGTAAGCCAGTCAGTGTAGTACCAGCCTATTCCCGGCTCTGTTTCTTCAGAAGCTATCATATAGTCGGCATAGTTGTTCATCATAAGAGCTGTTTCAGCTGTAGCCATAAGACATGCGTCAAAGCCGACAAAGTCAAATGTAATTCCGCCGTTCTTAAGAGCCTTGCTGATTCCCGGCAGACCCATTGAGCCGCTTGACTTATGTGTTTCATCATATCCGTATCCGCTTATCGATCCGCCGCCGTGATCCCAGAAAATAAGGTCATTTCTGTTTGCGGGGAAGTTACTTGAACAGTACTGAATAAAGGATGACAGTGTTGACGGATCTGTCATTGCCTTTGAGCCCATATCATTTTCAAGACAAAGAAGCTTTCCGTTCTTTATCTGATATATCTGGTTTTTGGAGTTGCTGATGCCGCTCGTTTTCCAGCCGCTGCATCCGCCTGTATATATGATAAGATTTATGTTGTCACCAAAGCTTGCCGCCGCCATTTCAGACAAGTCTGAAGAAGCCATTCCGCTTTTGGATTCAAGGTCGGTTCCGCACATATAGACCATTATTGTAACGGTATCCTTTTTATTTCCGAGAATTTTCGTTCTCTTATCCCTTGAACCTGCTGCCACACTGTTGTTTACAGAAGAGCTGCTGCCCTGGATGCTTCCGATATCCTGCTGATATGACTGATTGTTGCCATCCGGCACCTGACCTCCGCCGAGATCTCCGAGACCGCCGCCTCCGCCAAAAAGTAAAGCAATTATAATACCTATTATAGCTACTCCGCCGCCGCCGGCTGCTGCCCTGGCACCGATCTTTGAACCGCCTTTTCTTCCTGAATATCCGTCAGAAGAACCGACCGGACCTGTACCTAAGCCGTCTCCTCTTTTATGAACTCCGTTCCCCCCGGACGTAACATTCTTTTCCCTGCCGCGTGGTCTGTTCTGATCCATTGGCTTTGTCCTCCTTATTATCAATAATTTTCAAAACATACTATTTATGTTTTTTCAAAATAAACATATGTATATTTTACGTTATTTTTAATATGGTGTCAAGAGGAACTGCAGCATCTGAAAATTTTAGCACTGCCTTTTTTCATACATTTTTTCACAGAGCGAACCATATTTTTTTAAAAATAATCATCACAAAAACAGTATACATATACCCGTGCTTTATGTTATAATATAAGTTGATACTTTTTAATAAAGGATATTTGCTATGGAAAAATATATGAAAAGAGCTCTTGAACTGGCAAAAGAAGCTTTTGATGAAGGAGAAGTGCCGATCGGTGCAGTCGTTGTCAAAAGAAGTACTGGAGAAATTGTCGGTGAAGGACGAAATGAGCGGGAAAACGGCAAAAATGCACTTTGCCACGCAGAGATCACTGCAATAGATGCAGCATGCAAAAAGCTTAACGGCTGGCGTCTTATAGACTGCGATCTTTATGTTACGCTTGAACCTTGCCCGATGTGCTGCGGTGCTATCATAAACTCAAGGATCGAAAGAGTATTTTTCGGTGCCTGTGACAGCAAAGCAGGCTCGGTTTTTTCTGTCCAGAAAATGTTCGACCTTCCATACAATCACAAACCGGAAGTCATACCGGGCATAATGGAAAAAGAATGTTCTGATATTTTGTCAGAATTTTTCATGAAGCTCAGATCCATAACAAAATACCTCGGAGGAAATATGGTCAATATCGGAAATGAATGGGACAAAATGCTTGCTGATGAATTTTCAAAGGAATATTATCAGAAGTTAAGAAAGGTCCTTATAAAAGAATATAAAACACAGACAATTTACCCTGATATGTATGATATTTTCAACGCTTTGAAATACACCTCATACAACGACGTAAAAGCAGTGATCATCGGTCAGGATCCGTATCACGGACCCAATCAGGCTCACGGGCTCTGCTTTTCCGTAAAAAAAGGAGTGGCTCCGCCGCCTTCCCTTAAAAATATTTTCAGGGAAATAAAAGACGATACGGGCATCGACAACACCGGAAAGCACGGAGAGCTGACCAACTGGGCAAAATCAGGTGTTCTTCTCTTAAACAACGTTCTGACAGTACGTGAAGCAACACCAAACAGTCACAAAGGCATAGGCTGGGAAAATTTCACTGACAGAGTGATATCTCTCTTAAACGAACGTGAAAAGCCAATGGTATTTATACTCTGGGGGTCAAACGCCAAGGCAAAAGCCTCACTGATAACAAATCCATCACATCTTGTGCTGACCGCCGCCCATCCAAGTCCTCTGTCTGCATACAACGGATTTTTCGGCTGCAGACATTTTTCAAAAACAAATGAATTTTTAACCCAAAACGGAATAGAGCCTGTAAACTGGGCCATAGACTAACAGTAAGGGAGTTTTATTCTTGAAACTGCTTCCCATAAACAGAAAAGAAGTACTGAGATATCTCAGATACGGTGATCATACTCCTGACAGTACTGTCATGTCTCTGATAGACAGCTGTGAGGAGGAACTAATAAACAAACTTGAACCACGCTTTGTGTACAGGATCTTCGATATTTCAATCAACGAAGACGGAAATATTACTCCTGACGGTGCTGATATAGTTTTTGAAGGAAATGATATCAGATCACACCTTGACGGATGCTCAAAGCTTGTGATGATGTGTATGACTCTGACATCAGATGCGGACAGACTGATTAAGATCGCCGGTATCACAGACAAGGCAAAAGCGCTGATATTTGATGCACTTGCAAATGCTGCTGCTGAACAGATATGCGACAGAATTCAGGAAATCATATCTGAAGAATGCCCCGGTCTTTACCAGACATCAAGATTCAGCCCGGGATACGGTGATTTTCCTTTAAAAACCCAGGAACAGTTTTTAAACGTTCTTGACGCTTCGAAAAGAGCCGGCGTCAGCTTAAACTCCGGGCACCTTATGACTCCGATGAAATCGGTGACCGCAGTGGTCGGACTTTCATCAGACGAATTACCTCAGAAAAGAACAGGCTGCATAAGCTGTAAAAACAAAGAAACCTGTGAATTCAGAAAGGCTGGAATGTATTGTGGATATTAAGAACAGAATTAAAAAACAGATGATATTTCTCGACGGAGGAATGGGTACAATGCTTCAGCAAAGCGGTCTGAAGCTCGGCGGAATACCGGAAATGCTGAATTTTTCGGATCCGAAGCTCATAACCTCCATTCATAAAAAATATATAGATGCAGGCTCTGACATCGTATATTCAAACACGTTCGGTGCAAACCGTTTCAAAATGGCCAAAACAGGTAAAACTGTTTCTGAAATAATCAAAGCAGGAATTTCAAACGCAAAAAGAGCCTGTGAAGGTACAAACGCACTTACCGCACAGGACATAGGTCCGATCGGTCAGCTGCTCGAGCCCACAGGTTCTTTAAAATTTGAAGAGGCGTATGATATTTTCAAAGAACAGATACTTGCAGGAACAGATGCAGATCTCATTGTTTTCGAAACGATGACCGATCTTTATGAACTCAGAGCCGGCGTTCTTGCCGCAAAAGAAAACTCTGACAAACCGATCTTCTGTACCATGACCTTCGAAGAAAACATGCGTACATTTACAGGAACATGCATCGAGTCCATGGCTGTAACACTTGAAAATCTCGGCGTTGACGCAATAGGCATCAACTGTTCACTCGGACCGAAGGAACTGCTCCCGCTTGTAAAGAGACTGAGAAGCATAACCTCACTCCCTCTTATAGTAAAACCAAATGCAGGTCTCCCCGATCCTGTCACCAACAAATATCTTGTAAAGCCTGATGAATTTCTTGTATATATGAAGGAAATCGTCGCAGCAGGTGCTTCCATACTCGGCGGATGCTGCGGAACCACTCCGGACTATATCAAAGTCATGAAGGATTCGCTTTCTCTTCCGAAAAATTTTACTCTACCCGACAACTCCGGTCGTTCTGTTGTATGTACTCCGGTAAAAACAGTTATTATAGACCAGCCAAGGATCATCGGTGAAAGAATAAATCCGACAGGCAAAAAAAGATTTAAAGAGGCTCTCATAAACAATGACATCGACTATATTTTAGGGCAGGCACTCGAACAGATAAAAGCCGGTGCCGACATCCTCGATGTAAATGTCGGACTTCCTGACATAGATGAAAAAGAAATGATGATATCTGTTATAAAAGCCATCCAGTCTATAACAGATGTACCTCTCCAGATAGACTCGACTATCCCTGAGGTCCTTGAAGCTGCACTTAGAGTATACAACGGAAAACCGATCGTAAACTCAGTAAACGGCGAAGAAAACTCACTTAAAACCATCATTCCGATCGTAAAAAAATATGGTGCTTCCGTAGTTGGTCTTACACTTGACAAAAACGGCATACCGAAAAAAGCAGATGACAGATTTAAAATAGCTGAAAAAATCGTAAACTATGCCCTTGAAGCAGGAATCAAAAGATCTGATATTTTTATAGACTGTCTTACTCTTACGGCTTCTGCCGAACAGGAAGCCGTTATGGAAACGCTGAATGCTGTAAGGCGTGTTCGTACTGAGCTTGGTGTAAACACAGTTCTCGGCGTTTCAAATATCTCATTTGGTCTTCCGAACAGAGAACTTGTAAACAGAACATTCCTTACCATGGCTCTGTCATACGGACTCACACTTCCTATCATAAACCCTAACGTCGAGTCAATGACCGGAGCAGTCAGAGCTTTCAAGCTTCTGTCCAACATAGATAAAAACTCCACTGATTTTATAGCATCATATTCCGTCTCCGAATCACAGCCTGTAAACTCACTCGTAAACCCTTCACTCAACAGCAGCATGACTCTTTCATATGCTATAGAAACCGGGCTTAAAAACGAAGCTGCCAAAATCACATCCGAACTTCTTGCCGACACCGATCCGATGGAAATAATAAACGGAACCATAATCCCTGCACTTGACAAAGCAGGAAAATCCTTTGAAAAAGGCATAACCTTCCTCCCTCAGCTGATCCTTTCTGCCGAAGCATCACAGGCTTCTTTTGATAAAATAAAATCTGCGATCGCTGCCAAAGGCGAGCCGGGAATAAGCAAAGGAAAGATCGTAATTGCAACTGTCAAAGGTGATGTTCACGATATAGGTAAAAATATTGTCAAAGTCCTTCTTGAAAACTACGGATATACTGTAATAGATCTTGGAAAAGACGTTGAATACAGTGCTGTAGTTGAAGCAGTAAAGAAACACGATGCAAAGCTCGTAGGTCTTTCAGCTCTGATGACCACGACTCTTGTATCAATGGAAAAGACGATTCAGCTGATACACGAAAACGAACTTGACTGTAAAGTAATGGTCGGTGGTGCCGTTCTTACCGCAGATTACGCTGAAAAGATCGGTGCTGATTTTTACTCAAAGGACGCCAAGGAAAGCGTTGACATCGCAAAAAAAGTATTAGGATAAAAGGAGAATACGATGAAGGCTTTAGCAGCAGCAATTACTTTATCAGTTTTTTGCTTTATTTTAGGATCATGTTCAGAAGAAACAGGCGAAATTCCTCCCATAGTCGTACCCGACCTTTCCGGGATCACATCCACAACTACAAGCATGACAACAGCGTCATCCGTTCCGGTATCAACAACAAAAGTAAGTACAGCTTCTTCCGTCACAACAACTGAGACCGATACGACCACTACAATAAATCCTTCTGATGAAAATTACAATTCAAAGGAGCTTGAAATGCTCGAAAAAGAAGGGAAACCGGATTATAATGTTATAGAAGCCGCCATTCCTTATGTAGGGTGGACAGAAGTAAATCTGGACAAATACATGTATCCTGTACAGAAATGCATCGGTTATCAGTATGCTCTTCCTGATGCAAAAGCAGTTATGGTATATGATGCAGGTATCGCACTTGAAGTCATAGCCAGAACGAGCACCGGCTACTACAGAATACGAAACGACATCTACATCCCCTGCGATTTTCTTTCAAATGAGATCCCTGCCGGGATAAATGCAGAAATTGCGACAAGTGCTCCCGCAGTTTCAACACAGGCAGTATCTGTACAGGCATCTCAGTCGTCTTAAATATAAAAAAACCCGCTGCATTAAAACAGCGGGCTTTGTAATACTCTGATTTAAAAATTATCCTTCAATAAGAATATTTTTTAATTTAATTATATCAATGATGCTTACTGAACCGTTTCCGTCAAAGTCAAGAGCTTTCTTTTCTGCAGCAGTCATATCAGTTGCTGAAAGGAGTGCCTTGATGGATTTTTCAAGGTCAGCAGCAGAAACTGCTCCGTCGCCGTCAAAATCTCCTGCGAGAACTTCAATATCATCAGTAACTGCTGTAATATCAGTAGTATCATTTTCTCCTGTTACATCAGTAACTTCAGAAACAACACTTTCTTTAGTTGTTTCTTCAGCAGCAGCATTTGCCGGATCATAGCTTGAAGCTGCATCATCAAGACAATTGAACTTGATCTTGTTTTCCTTTGCATACTTTTCAGCAGCTGTTCCCTTGTAACCGTTAATTACAAAGCCTTCAATAGGATCAAACTGTCTTGAACCGGCACCGATCTGATATCCGAATGCCATGAATCCGATTTCTTCAACTGTAGCAGGGATCGTGATCTCTTTCATTGATGTGCATCCAAAGAATGCATTTTCTTCAATTGTTGTGATCTTTTCAGGAATCTCTATTGACTCAAGTGAAGAACATCCGTAAAATGTTCTTGCAAGAATAGCAGGAATATTTTCTGAAAGCTTAACAGTTTTTAATGATTCACATTCTGAGAAGCAGTAGCTTCCGAGATATGTAAGTGAATCAGGAAGTTCAATTGTTTCAAGAGACTTACATCCTGTAAATGCCAGTGTAAGAATGGTTTCAACCTTATCAGGAATTTCTATTTCTTTGATTTTTGCATCCTTCTGGAAAGCATAGCTTCTGATTTCTTTAAGTGAAGAAGGAAGCTTAACTGTTTCAAGGTTTTTACAGTAACCAAGTACTGAAGTATCAAGCAGATCTATTCCGTCAGGGAAAGTGAAATCGGTAAATGATGTACAGCTTGCAAAAGCACCTTCACCTATTCTGATAACATCATCAGGAAGCTCAACGTTTTCGAGCTGTCTGCATCCCTGGAAAGCAAAGCTGGAAATTGTCTTTAAAGAATCAGGGAATGTGATCGATTCAAGATCATTACGATCTTTAAATGCAATATATCCTATATCAGTAAGAACATATTTGTTCTTTACCTTTGCAGCTAACTCAACATCTGAAACATCTTTTTCAGTTGCAAAAACTGATGAAGTTAAATAATCAGGATCAATTTTATATGTGATGTCGCCAAGGGTAACAAGAACCGGTGATTCTTCGGTTGTTTCAGCTGCTGCATAAATGCTTTTCTCTGAAATAGAAAACGGCTGAGCTGAACCTACCAGTAAAGCGAGTGAAAAAATAACTGCCAATGATTTTTTTGACCTCTTACTCATTCTTAATTCCTCCAATTAATAAAAATTGTACAATCACTTTATGCCTAACCCATTATTCATTATATCATCATTTTGCATTATACGTCAACTTATTTTTGAAATTTGTCAATTATGTACAAACAGTGCCCCGTTTTTGACATTTTTAAAAAGCATGAATGTCCTTTTTTAACATATCATATTTTTTATGACATTTCTAAGTTTTCCTATTATTACCCTGTCATTTTCATATCCGAGAACAGATGATGCATGTCCTATATCAAACCACTTGACATCAGATACTTCATCTTCCTGCGGTTTTATATCGCTTGGTTTTGCTCTTCCAAGAAAATATACCACTTCCTTCTGTGTATCCTTTTTGGGGAAATAGGATACCGTTTCACGAAATGAAGTATCAAGAAGAACATCCACTCCGGTTTCTTCCTTTATTTCCCTCAAAGCAGTCTCTTCTTCTGTCTCATTTTTCTCTACATGACCCTTCGGAAACGACCAGTGTCCGCTGTTGATGCTTTTAATAAGCAATACTTCGATGTTTCCGTGATATTTTCTGTAAATTACGCCTCCGCATGATTTTTCATAAAACATAAACTATCCTCACTGACAACGAAGAGTATTTCTGCTGTAAACAGCGTCTGCACAGCAGATTGTTCAAATTACTATTATTAATAATTATACCACAAATGTATTTTTATGTCTATAATTTACTTGTCTCATTTTTCACCTTAATTTCAATTAAGTCCATATAGACAAGTCGAAAATAAAATGCTATAATAAAATGGCAAATCAGATAACTAATTATATTTTTTGATCGGAGAAGCAGTATGAACAAAAACACTTTTTCAGATATGATCATATCTGACGATTTTTTTGAAGAAACGGCAGCAGCTCCGGACGAACATGATCCATTTTGCAATTCTTCCGAATACCATAACTACAGTGAAAACTACTCGGAAATACTTCCGTTTATTTTCTTCAGATCCAAAGAGCTCTCAGCTGCACCTTCAGAATACGAATCAAAAAAGCTGAAGCTTTTTTACAACAAAACAGGAATGATCCTTTCTTCCGGAATAATGCTGAAAACAGCAATATTTCTGATATTGTGTATTATTTCTTTTCTTTCAATGAAAACGATCGGTTCCGGAACAGGATTTTTTGAAGCATATCTTTCAGACTACACTATAAAATATGCATTTTTAACCATATCAACAGTAATATCCTCATGTTTTATTGTAGTGACAGGATGCAAATGCACAAATATTTCGCCATCTGCCTTTTTTAAAAGCAGGAACAGTGAAAGAGCCGGAGAAATGCTGACTTTTTTTATGACTGCATGCTTCATTACTTCAATACAAAATATCATAAACACCGCTCTTTCATTCATCACAGGCAGTGATTCTCTGTTCAGACCTGTATTCAGTGAAGATGTAAAGCAGATGATAGTTATCATGCTTTACAGTGCAGTGGTTGTACCTGTATGCAACGGACTCATATTTCAGGGATTTGTTTTAAAAAATATGTCAAGAGCAGGACAGCGATTCGGAATTATTTCCACTTCTCTGCTTTTTGCCCTTGCAGGCGGCAGCATATACAGTGTCATTACCGGTTTTTTCATGTCTGTTCTTTTTTCAAAGATTACCATAAAGTACAACACGATTTTTCCTGCCATACTGATAAATATGCTCGTTACCGCATCAAATATGATAATATATGCTTTTGGGGATGTATTTTATAATTCATATCAGTTTATTATTCTGATCTGGAGTGCTTTGCTTTTTCTGACAGGAATTTTTTTCACAGTGTTTTCAATACTTAAATACCCTCTTCCTGAAACACTGGAAAGTCAAAAAGCACGCACATCAAAGCTCTTTTTCAGATCAGCTTTTCTTTTGATGACTGTTATTTTTTATATTGTCATTATAATTGCAGATCTCAGCGCTGCATTAATTTATTTTTAATAAGGAGGAGCTGCATTCTCGCAGCAAATACTATTTTGAAAAACGATAGCCCCAAAAAGAAATTTATTTCAAGCGACGGAATAATGCTCGGTGTATTTCTCATCATCTTTGCGGTCTGTATCATACCGTTCGCTTCAGGCAGGATATCTTCTGCACAAACATCAGAGCTGCAGGAGGAAAATTCAAACGATACATCCGAAACTGAAGAAAAAGAATATACAGTAGAAAAAAATCATCCGGTCACTTTTATTACCGAAAACAATTTAGACTGTATCAAACCCGAAGATTTTGCATCTGAATCTGTTCTTCTTTATGACTATACAGACAACAAAATTCTTTTTTCAAAGGATGCATCAAGACCGTTATATCCTGCAAGCACAACAAAAATCATGACAGCATATACCGCTGTAAAATATCTGCCTTCCGACTACATGCTGAAGGTTGGCTCTGAGCTTTCTCTTCTGGCGTATGATTCGAGCATAGCAGGATTAAAGGAAAACGATGAAATATCATTAAATGATATTCTCTATGCACTTCTTCTTCCTTCCGGAAATGACGCAGCATATACCATTGCAGTTAATACTGCCAGATATCTTTCAAGGAGCACACTTTCCGATGCCAATGCAGTACATTACTTCTGTGAGCTGATGAATAAAGAAGCGGAACTTATCGGTGCTGACAATACACATTTCTGTGATCCTGACGGGTATCACAATCAGTTTCACTATACCACTGCGGAAGATCTTCTCCGTATATCACTTACTGCATATGAATGTGAACTGATCCGAAACATTGTAGCTGTTCCTTCCTTTGACACCGTATTAAAAAACGGAAACGCATATCACTGGAATAACGGGAACTGTCTGGTCGTAAATGATAATCAGTATTATCTCCCGTTTGCGACCGGATTCAAAACCGGATTTATGGATGAAGCCGGATATACAATGGTTGCCTCGGCGGTTTCTCCGGTAAATGGTCATAAGCTCTTTGCCGTAACACTAAAATCACCGACTCTCAAAGGTCGATATACTGACGCAGCCAATCTTTTCTATGCCGTCATAGATCCCGGCAAAATAGTAAGAGAACCGGTTGACCCGGCTGTATCTCCGGATCCTGTTGTCTGAACATAAAAAATCAGAAAATAAAGCTTCAGGGACCACAACAGCATTTCTAAAATTATTATAATTAAAAAGGGACTTGTTTTTTTACAGTCCCTTTTTTAAATGGTAACAGGCACCTCAGATGAGGTGCCTGTTACCGTTATAAAGGAGAATTATTTATATTCCCCTTTTTCATGAAATAATTGCGTTATTTAACTATTACTTTCTGTTTCTTTTTCTGAAGATCATCATAGATAAAGCCGCACCTGCAAGCAGGAATGCTGTTGTCCTTACGCCTGATGTCGATTCACCTGTTTTTGGTGTCGAAGATTCTTTTCCTGTTGTGGTTTTCTTTGTAGTTACAGGTGTAGGTGTTGTTGTTGTGATCCTGGTGATCGATACGGAATCATCATCAGTAGTTACTACGGTAGTTTCTTCAGAAGCAGTCGTAACTTTTGTTACTGACTGCCAGTCAGCTGTTGTCTGAGAAACTGATGTTGTCGTTTCTTCTTTCGTAGTTACAGCTGTATCAGAAACACCATTCTGATCTGTTGGCCTTGTAACTGTAAAATCCATTTCCGCAGATGTTTCTTCTGTAGTAGTGGTTTCAACAGTTGTTGTTTCTTCAGGAGTCGTTGTAGTTTCTACTGTAGTTGTCTCTTCAGGTGTTGTTGTAGTTTCCACTGTCGTTGTTTCTTCAGGGGTCGTTGTTGTTTCAACAGTTGTTGTCTCTTCAGGTGTTGTTGTGGTTTCTGCTGTAGTTGTCTCGACGACTGTTGTTGTTTCTTCAGGAGTTGTCGTCGTTTCCACTGTTGTCACGATCGTCGTCACTGTTGTGACCTCGGTCATCTTATCAACCATTACAACGCTGTCCTTTGTATCATCAAGTTTACCGTTCTTTATGGTAAATGTTACTGATTCTGCAACATCATATCCCTTCGGAGCCGTAACCTCGGTAAGAGTGTATGTTCCGTCAGGAAGTCCTTTAAGTACAGTCGGAGCAGAACCTGAGATCCATGAAACAGAATTCTCTTTAATAGTGATCTCTGTATCTGACATAACGCCGTCAAGTGACTTTGTACCCGTTATGGTAAGCTTTGCACCGCTAAGTTCTTTTCCTGCGATATCCTGCTTGCTTATCGAAACACTTGAATATTCATCGACCATTTCGATTTTTTCCTCAGAAGGCTTTCCGTCTGCAATTGTAAATTCTATTGCTCCTGTTATTGTATATCCGTCAGGTGCAACACTTTCTTCAAGTTTGTACTTTCCGTCAGGAAGTCCTTCAAGAATTGTCGGAACAGTTTGTGATGTCCATGATATTGTGTTTGCTTCTTTTGTCAATTCATTTTCAGATTTTGTTTCAGTCAGTACTTTTCCGTCAAGATTTGTAAGCTTCAGCTTTGCTCCCGGTATTTCACTGCCTGTCACATTTGTTTTGCTTATAGTAACCTTTGACAGCTCGTCGATCATTACGACCTTCTCTTCTGAAGGTTTTCCATCCTTAATGGTAAATGTTATTGCGCCTGTTATTGTATATCCGTCAGGTGCTACACTTTCCTCAAGCTTATACGTTCCGTCAGGAAGTCCTTCAAGAACTGCAGGTGTTGTTCCGGATGTCCATGATATCTTATTGCCTTCCTTAACAATATCAGTCTTAGAAGTTACTGATGAGATATCCTTGCTGTCTGTATTTGTCAGAATAAGCTTTGCTCCCGGTATTTCTTCACCGGTTACATTCTGCTTGCTTATGGTAACCTTAGAAAGCTCATCGATCATTACGACCTTTTCTTCTGAAGGCTTGCCGTCCTTTATGGTAAATGTGATCGCACCGGTTATTGTATATCCGTCAGGTGCAACACTTTCCTCAAGCTTATATGTTCCGTCAGGAAGTCCTCTGAGAACAGCTGCTTCTGTTCCTGATGTCCATGAAACAGTATTTCCTTCAGATTCAAGAACTGTTTCTGATTTAACCCCGGAAAGATCCTTGCCGTCTGTGTTTGTCAATACAAGCTTTGCTCCCGGTATCTCTGCACCGGTAACATTTTGCTTGCTTATTACAGTTTCAGAAAGTTCATCTCTCATTACAACAGTACTGCTCTCTGTATTTACCGAGCTTTCACCCGGAAGAATTACTGTTGTCTCTGAAGTCTTAACTTTTCCGTTTTCAATTATAAATTCAACAGCTCCTGTTATTGTATATCCGTCAGGTGCAACACTTTCTTCAAGTGTATACTTTCCATCAGGAAGGGCAGTGAATTCAACCGGTTTGTCTGACGATGTCCACTGAAGTGACTTGCCGTCATCAGAAACCTTTACGCCGTCTGAAACATTGTTTTTAAGAGATGCAGCAGAGTTTTTGGAAGGTGTGTCAAGTGTAAGCTTAAGAACAGCACCCGGAACTTCTTCACTTCCTGCAGCATCCTTCTTACTTATCTTAACAGTTGAAGGCTTATCAAGCATCACAACTTCGCTTCCTGAAACAGGCTTGCCGTCCTTTATCTCAAATTCAACTGTTTCTTCATTTAATGTATATCCGTCAGGTGAAGTAATTTCTGTAAGAGTATATTTTCCGTCAGGAATTCCCTTTATTACTGCAGCAGTATTAGCAGATTCAAATGATATTTCCTTTTCAGATGTCTTTACTGTGCCTTCTGCTGCATTTTCCACTGTAACATTTTCAAGTGAAGCTTTTTCTGTCTTTGATGAAGAAGTAAGTGTTATCTTAAGAACTGCTCCCGGAAGTTCATCGGTTTTGTTGATATCCTTCTTGCTGATCGATACTTCCGAATATTCATCGACCATCTTTACAAGATTGCTCTCACTGTTTCCAACGATTCCTTCTTCAAGAACAAATGTTACCTTTCCTGTGATCGTATAACCGTCAGGTGCAACACTTTCTTCAAGTGTATACTCACCGTCAGGAAGTCCTGTCAGAAGTGTCGGAGCTGTTTTTGAGGTCCATGAGATCTTATTATCCTTAACTGTTATTCCGTCTGCCTTAACTGCACTCAGATCAGCCTTGGTATCAGCAGCTGTAAGTGTGAGCTTGGCACCCGGGATCTCATTTCCTGCAACATTTACCTTGCTTATCACTACTTCGGAAGGCTTCGGAGTTTCAAGGTCAGTCATGATAATTACTCCGTCTGCAGCTTCCTTAACTTTTCCGTTTTCAATTGTAAACGGTACTGATTCTGCAATGTCGTAGCCTGCAGGTGCATCATCCTCAGAAAGAACATATTTTCCATCCGGAAGTCCTTCGAGAACTACAGGGGTCTTTCCAGATGTCCATGTGATCGTCTTTCCGTTGATCTTGATATCAGAATCGGATTTTACATTTGCAAGTGATTTTTCTCCGGTTACTGTCAGAAGTGCTCCGGGGAGTTCTTCTCCGGCAATATCTCTCTTGCTGACAGTGACCTTTGAAAGCTCATCGATCATCTTTACAGGTGATTCGGATGGCTTTCCGTTTTCTATTGTAAATTCTACTGCTCCTGTTATTGTATATCCGTCAGGTGCAACACTTTCTTCAAGCTTGTACTTACCATCAGGAAGTCCTTCAAGCAATACAGGTGATGAACCTGATGTCCATGTAATGGTATTTGCACTCTTTGTTACTGCTGATTCAGATTTTACACCGGAAAGGTCTTTACCATCTGAATTTGTCAGCTTAAGAACTGCTCCCAGTATTTCTTTTCCTGAAACATCCTGCTTGCTGATCTTTGTTTTGGATAACTCATCGATCATCTTTACAGGTGATTCGGATGGCTTTCCGTTTTCAATTGTAAAGGTTACTGCACCTGTTATTGTGTATCCGTCAGGTGCAACACTTTCTTCAAGTGTATATGTTCCGTCAGGAAGTCCTTCAAGTACTGCAGGAGCTGTTCCTGATGTCCATGTGATCACATTTGAAGATGCTGTGATCTTTGTTTCAGATTCAGTCTGTGAAAGATCCTTGCCATCCTTGTTTGTAAGCTTCAGTTTTGCTCCCGGTATTTCTTTTCCTGAAACATCCTGTTTGCTTATAACAGTTTTGGAAAGTTCATCGATCATCTTTACAGGTGATTCGGAAGGAACTCCGTTTTTAACTGTAAATGTTACTGATCCTGTAACTGCATATCTGTCAGGTGCAACACTTTCTTCAAGTGTATATGTTCCGTCAGGAAGTCCTTCAAGTACTGTTGGTGTTTTTCCTGATGTCCATGATACTGTATTGTCTTTAACTGTGATCTTTGACTCGGATGTAACCTTTGAAAGATCTTTTTTATCTGCGTTCGTAAGCTTCAGCTCAGCACCCGGTATCTCTGAACCTGCAGTATCCTGTTTGCTGATAACTGTTTTTGAAAGCTCATCGACCATAACAACTTTGCTTTCCTTGGTATTTACAAAGCTTTCACCCGGCATCGGAACAGTGGTTTCAGTTGTTTTTACCTTACCGTCTTCAATAATAAACTTTACA
Organism: Oscillospiraceae bacterium; assembly: GCA_045643005.1. GTDB lineage: Bacteria > Bacillota > Clostridia > Oscillospirales > Ruminococcaceae > HUN007. The sequence continues at coordinate 18,532 of JAZUJY010000040.1, forward strand.
GCTCCGGTGATCGTATAGCCATCCGGTGCAACGCTTTCCTCAAGTGTATATTCACCATCAGGAAGTTTTCCGAATGTTGCCGGAGTATTGGTTGAAGTCCATGAAACAGATGTTCCGGATTCTGATATTACAGCATCCTTTGCATCTATGTCCTTCAGGGTAGCACCGGTTGTTTTGGATGCTGAAACGAGAGTAAGAGTAAGCTTTGCTCCCGGAATTTCCTTTGAACCTGCTGCATCTATCTTGCTTACATTAAGTTCGGAAGGCTTGTCAAGCATTTTTATTTCATCACTATCAGCAAGCTTACCGTCCTTTATTTCAAATTCTATTGATTCTTCGTTTACTGTGTATCCGTCAGGTGAAGTAATTTCTGTAAGAGTATATTTTCCGTCAGGAAGTCCTTCTATTTCTGCTGCTTTGGTTCCTGATGTCCATGTGATCGAAGAAATATCAGTTTTAGCTCTGAATTCTCCTGAGATCTTTGCACTGAGAAGATCTGCATCAGTATTTTTTGTGCCTTCATTCAGAGTAAGCTTCAGCTTTGCGCCAGGAAGCTCATCAGAACCGTTGACGTCCTTCTTGCTTATAACAACTTTTGAAAGTTCGTCAGTCATTTTGACTGTATTGTCATCTCTTCCGGCAACCTTTCCGTCCTTAACAGTAAAGGATACTTCTCCTGTCACTGTATATCTGTCCGGAGCAACACTTTCTGTAAGTACATAATTTCCGTCAGGAAGTCCCTCAAATGTATTCGGCTTTGTTCCTGATGTCCATTCGATAGTATTTTTGCTTACCTTATCAGGTTTGATCGATGTTGATACTGCGGAAATATCTGCTGTTCCGCTGTATGTAAGCTTAAGCTTTGCACCGTAGATCTCTCTGGAGCCTGTTACAGCCTGTTTGGAGATAACTATTGTATTTAATCTTGAATCGATAACTGAAACAACATTATTTTTCGAATCTTTTACAATTCCGTTTTCGATCTCAAACAATACCGGTGAAGCTGTTGCATAATGCTCAGGAGCTTTTGTTTCAGATATCATATATTTTCCGTCAGGAAGTCCTCTGAATGTAACCGACTGTTCAGTAGTCGTCCATGATATCTTATTTGAACTTACCGTTATTTCTGCATTAGAAGATACAATTCCTTCAAGTGAAGCATCTGAATCTGTTCTTTCCAGAACAAGCTCAGCGCCCTTTAACATATTGTCATCGACATCACATTTTCTGATCGTTATTTCAGAAAGATCATCTGTCATTACTGCAGAAGCAATGTCAGGGATTCCATCAGTAATGTTGAATGAAATACTTTCTGCCATTGTATATCTGTCAGGAGCTGCTGTTTCCGATAAGGTATATTTTCCGTCAGGAAGATATGAAAGCACCAAAGTCTGATCTGTTGTGATCCATGAAATAATATTTTTTTCTATATGCTTAATTTCATATGATCCGCAGACACCGCTCAGGTCAGCTGAACTTTCAAGAATAAGCTCAGCACCTTCAAGATACACACCTTCATCACCAAGCTTGGATATATTAAAAATAACAGGGTAGTTGTACATGATCACCTTGTCAGATGTTTCATCTCCAACACTTGCAAGAACTCCGTCCTTTACTGAAAAAGCAATCGTTTCTTCATTCAGTTTGTATCCTGCCGGTGCGGTATCTTCAGTGAGAGTATAATCTCCGTCAGGGATTCCTCTCAGAACTGTCTCGGTTTCTCCGGATACAAATGTCACACAATCTGATTCTATAACTGCACTTTCAGCTCCGCCGCCTTCAACAGTAACATTTGAAAGACCGGCATTTTCATCATATGATTTTATAAGTTTTACTTTAAGCACTGCACCCGGTACTTCTGTATTTTCACCCGGGAATCTTTTGCTGATCACTACTTCGGAATACTCATCCTTCATTTCTACTTCCGTAGTTGAAGGAACACCTTCCTTAATGGTGAATGAAATATTTTCAGCTTTCTTAAATCCGTTCGGAGCAGTTATTTCTGTAAGTGTATATGAGCCGTCAGGAAGACCTTTGATCACTTCAGCTTCTTTTCCGGATATCCATGTAAGCTGATTATTCTGACTGCCTTTCTTTACATTTCCGGAAGCAGACTTCGAAATATCCTTGCCTCCGTTTTCAGTAAGTGTAAGCTCGGCACCTTCGATTTCTTTTCCTGAAACATCCGTTTTCTTTACAGATACTTCTGAAGGCTTGTCAAGCATTGTAACAAGGTCATCTGTTCCGACCTTTCCGTCTTTAACTGAAAAGCTCACTGACTCTGATTTTGTATATCCGTCCGGAGCAATATTTTCTGTAAGTGTATAGTTACCGTCAGGAAGTCCTGTAAATACTCTCGGCGATTTGCCGGAGATCCATGTAACTGACATATTTGTTTCATCAACAGCAGTAACATCTTCGTTGATTACTCCTGAAATATCTGCATCTTTTGTCTTTGAAGGAGTATCAAGAGTAAGGGTAAGCTTTGCTCCCTCAAGTTCATCAGTACCGTTGATATCTTTTTTGCTGATGTTTATTTCTGAAAGAGTGTCAGTCATATTGACTGCCTTTTCTCCGTTTGTCAGAACACCGTCACTTATTTCAAACTTTGTAACAGCTGTGTTTATTGTATATCCGTCTGGAGAAGATACTTCTTTAAGTTCATATTTTCCGTCCGGAAGACCTTCAACCACAGCGGCTTCATTTCCTGATACAAATGTAACTGAAGTTTTTGTTCTGTCAATGATCGCTGCGCTTTTTCCTCCGGCGGTCACAGTAACTGAAGCAAGAGAAGCGGACTGTGTTTTTGAACCTTCTGTAAGAGTAATTGTCAGCTGAGCGCCCGGAAGTTCATCTGCTCCGTTAGCTGCTTTTTTACTGATATTAACCTTTGAAAGCTCATCCTTCATTACGATGCTGTTTGATTCACTGTTTACAATCTTTCCGTTTGAAAGAGTAAACTGAACAGAACCTGTTACAGTATATTTATCAGGAGCAACACTCTCACTGAGTGTATATGAACCATCCGGAAGTCCGGTAACAGTAACTGCAGTTTTGCCCGAAGTCCATTTTATTGAACCTTTTTTTATAACTGCTGCTTCATCCGAGACGGTTGCTTCTCTCATATCAGCACCATCATCACTTGTAAGTGTAAGAACCGCACCCTCAAGCTCATCTGTTCCGGATGCATCTGTTTTACTTATTGATACAACAGAAGGTGCAGGCTTTTCTGCATCTCTCATTGTAATAGTATCATTTCCGGAACCATTTGACTGACCGTCTACGGAAGATAATTTACCATCTTTCATTTCAAATTCTATTGATTCGGTCTTCAGATATCCTTCAGGAGCTGTTGTTTCAGAAAGAATATATTTTCCGTCTGCGATACCCTTTATTTCTACTGCTTTATCAGAAGAAGTCCATGAGAGCGTATTGTCTGAAGGAGTTACTGATGACGGAAGCTCACAGCCTTCAAATCTGTAAGATGTATCCACTGCTGTCAGAGTAAGAACAGCACCTTTGAGCTCATCTGTTCCGTTTACTGCTTTTTTGCTGATAAAGATATCAGACAGTTTATTTACAAAATAAACCGTACTTGTCTCTGTATCCACTCTGCTTTCACCCGGTGCTGAAACACCTGATGCTGCAGATTTGATTTTTCCGTCTTCAATCGTTATTCCGTATTCTTTTCCGACAGAATATCCTCTCGGAGCAGAAATTTCTTTCAACGTATAACTTCCATTAGGAAGATTTCTGAATGTTACAGGCTCAGAAACAGTTGTCCACTCGATCGCATCAGCCCTGCCCTCAAAAGGTGCTGTCTGAACACTGCCGGATACCTGTTCAAGAGAATTGCTGTCATTGCTGATAAGCGCCATTACTGCACCGGAAAGGTTATTTCCTTCAGCATCTGTTTTGGCAAAATGATAGTCATACATTTTCGGTTTGATTTTCGGCATTTTGAAAGTTGAAACACCGATCTGGATTCCCAGCGAAGGAATATTATCTGCAATTACTGCACCGGAAACATGTCCTCCGACAGGACCGGATACAGATGCATAAGGTGCCAGTACAGTTCCTTCAAGTGAACCTTCAAGACCAGCCTCATTTGCTTCGTACAGATTATACAGAATATGATCGTCAAGTTCTTTGTTTCTGTCATGTGTATCGCTTGCGTCATGAGCTGAAACCAGTCTTTCTCCGGTTGTTGTTGATTCAACTATAACGCTCTTGCTGTAAGGCATTTTTAAGGTTTTTCCGCCTATATTGAAAATATAGTATGATTCAAGCGGATCTCCGGGAACATGAATTTCCAGATTATATTGTTTGTTTGTGTCTGCAGTGATCTTATTCCATTCGTCTTCCGAAATATCAATGATATTCAGACCGGTTGTATCACTTTCGAAAATTACGCTTCCTGTTTCTTCTTTAAATGTAGTACTTGTTGAAGTCGAAGCATATGATTTCAGTTCAGAACTTCTTTTTTTCAGGTTTTCAAACTCTGCATCAAAATCGATCAGATCATCAGAAATATATACATCTTTGTCCCATCTGTATTCCTCATCCAGATCTGCGTTTGATCCGACAACATATTTTTTCTTAGGGTTATCGTTTACTTTACCCAGTTTTCCGTTTTTGATGATTACTGCTGCACCGTTGCCTGTATAATCTTTTCCGATATCATAATAATTCTCAAAGTCAATACCGCCTCCTGCAGCGACCCTGCCTTCAATATCACTTCGTTCGCCCGGTATAACCAAAGCATTTTTAGTGAAAATAGAAAATGCACTTGCTATACCAAGATAACTTTCATCAGGATCATAGTCAAGCATCTGCGCTTTCTCAGATTCTTTCAGTTCCGGCTTGCCTAATTCCGATGCTGTTGCTGCAAAGACCGAAAGGCAGTCGCCAAACGATGAAAGGATCATAAATACTGCGGTACAGAAGCTGAAAAGTGATTTTCCATGATTTGTGTTCCGTAAAACTTTTGATTTCCCTTTCATAACATTCCCTCCAATAAATAAATTTTTAATATAAACCAATATCACAATACCCAACATAATATCCGGCTTTTTTGACACCATTACTGCTTTACAGATAAATGCAAAGTGATCTAAAATCCATTATTCGTCGCTAAATATAATTTATACATTTTCATAACATATTGCCTATAAAAACAGGCAATGCAAATGTGTTTTGCAGCACTATATATAGTATTATTATATTTATTTATATGTAATTAATTCTACCATATTTTTCTCACTCTTTCAATGAAATATGGCTAACTAAGCCAAACAAAAAAAAGACACATTTTTCATTAAATTTTTACAAACAGGATTTTTTAAATAACTTTTTTTATTTTTTTATAAAAAAAATCCTCAGAATTGATCATTCAACTCTGAGGATCGTTTTTTATTTTCTCGATCTCTTTCTTTTTTGTTCTTTATTCGTCTTTATTTTTATCATTTGTAGAGAATGTATTTTTTATTTCATTTACTATATCATCTTTCATATTTTTCAGATCTGAATAAATATCATTTCTGACGCTTCTGTTCACTTCACGTCTGATATCCTGTCTGATTTGCTGAGTAAAGTCATTAAAAGCCTGGAAAGGATCTTTTTTCTCATCAGCTGTATTTTGCTGTTTATTTTTTTCGTCTTTCTGACTTTTCACTTCCTGTTTATTCTGTCCGAAAAATTCTTTAAAAGAATCTGCTATATTTTTAAATGGTTTGTTTTCATCTGTCTCAGATGATGTATCTGAACTGTTCGCATTATCTTCGACAACTGAATCAATAACATCGTCATCGTTTGGAAGATTTTTGTAATATACTTCTTCCTTTCCGGGAACGAAAGTACATTTTGCAGCTTTTACAAAAAACTTCAACTGAGTATTCTCGTTATCCTCTGTGATAAACGGAATCTTGTAAAGTCTCCATCCATCAGTGATCTTTACAGGCTTGATATTTGAATTACTCAGAATATAAACTCTTTTGTTTTCAAAATCTCCGTCGTAAATTATCTGAAGCTGACACATGCTGTCATATTTCAGATCCATTTTAGCCCAGAAATAAAACTCATATTTTGTATTGGGCTTCAGTGCAAGTTGTTTTGTAGCGATCTCAGTTACTTTTTCTGATTTGTTTCCGACACAAAATGCTTCAGAAAGATTATTTTCAAAATCCGTAACAAAAGTTCTCTCTGCTGCTGATGATGATGTTTCAGAACATACAGACCATTCTCTTGCATTAAAATAAATCTTTGTATCGTCCGTTACATTCTCTTTTTTATTAACATCAAATTCACTCATTCTGTCATCCTCCGAAGAAAACATCTGATCTGCTTTTTCCTCAGCACGATCAAATGAACTTAACATCTGAATGGTATGATCATTCAGATACTTTGCTCTTTTGTTTTTTACAAGCCCTTCAGCTCTTTTTTCATATGTCATTCCGAGCTTTCTGCCTGTGAAATCTGTTACAATAATGTTTTTTTCCATGGGTATCCTCCCCCTTGCAACTTTCTTTATTTTTGTATTTTTTTGTTTTTTGTTATGGGTATCCTCCCCTAAATACAATTTAATTTTATCAAATTAGTTTAACATTGTCAATATCAGAACAAATTATTTAATCAAAATTTAATGTTTTATATGATATTACATTTTCATCGAATTATAACGATATTTTTCCACTTGTTATTTGTATTAAATTGTGATATGATTATATATAGTGTCGTCCGGACTTTCTCCGGGCATATTTATAAACTGAAAGGAAAATTTTATATATGAAACTTGGTATGGTTGGACTTCCTAATGTTGGAAAGAGCACATTGTTCAATGCCCTCACAAATGCAGGTGCAGAATCCGCAAACTACCCTTTCTGTACTATTGATAAAAACGTTGGTATCGTTTCTGTTCCGGATGAAAGACTTGACGTTCTTGCAAAGATGTACGACCCTGACAAATTTACTCCGGCAACCCTGGAATTTGTAGATATTGCCGGTCTTGTAAAAGGTGCATCAAAAGGCGAAGGACTTGGAAATAAATTTCTCGCAGATATCCGTGAAGTTGATGCTATCGTTCATGTAGTCAGATGTTTTGAAAGCATGGATATAATTCACGTTGATGGTTCGATCAATCCTGCACGTGATATAGAGACCATAAACCTTGAACTTATTTTTTCTGATATAGAAATGGTTGACAGAAGACTTGACAAAGCTAAGAAAATGATAAAGGGCGATAAAAAATATCAGGCCGAGATCGACTATTTTTCAGGCTTAAAAGAGCATCTCGAAAGCGGAAAGCCGGCACGTTCCTATCCGACAAGTGAAGATGAAATGGAAATGCTTAAAACCACTCCTCTTCTTTCTGCAAAGCCTGTAATTTATGCTGCAAACCTCAGCGACAAGGATTTCACCAATAACATTGATACAAATGAGCACTATAAAACTGTATGTAAGATCGCCGAAGAAGAACATTCTGCAATTTTCCCGATCTGTGCTCAGATAGAAGCAGAAATTTCTGATATGGATGCAGAAGACAAGGAAATGTTTCTTTCTGATCTCGGTCTTAAAGAATCAGGTCTTAACAGAATCATCAAAGCCGGTTATTCTCTTCTCGGTCTTATTTCCTATCTTACCGCCGGCAAGCAGGAAGTTCGTGCATGGACGATAACTAAAGGTACAAAAGCTCCTCAGGCTGCCGGAAAGATCCATACTGACTTTGAAAAAGGCTTTATACGTGCTGAAGTTATCTCGTTTGATGACCTTGTAAAATGTGGCTCTATGGCGGCTGCCAAAGATAAAGGTCTGGTCAGACTTGAAGGAAAGGAATACGTCATGAACGACGGAGATATCGTTCTTTTCAGATTTAACGTCTAAACAGCAGATATTATTTCAAAATATATTTTAAAATAAAAAGGCAGAACCCGTATATTTATCAGGTTCTGCCTTATTTTTACTGTTTTTCCGTATCGGATGATCTTTCCGGTTCGATATTATCTTCTTTTTTCATCTGTTCCTTGTTTCTGTACATTTCTTCATCAGCTCGCTTAATAATACTCGAAATATTTGGAATTTCACCATCTTCGATCGTATTAAATGTCGCATATCCTACAGCAACATTAAAAGGATATTCCTTCTTTATTTCCTTTTCTTTTCTGATTTCAATATTTATTTCAGCTCTGATATTCTTTTTCGAAACAACAACAAATTCATCTCCACCGATCCTGTATACCTTATTTTCGCGATTTGAACCACACGCTCTTAGCAACAGAGCTGCACATCTCATTATTGCATCATCACCGAAGCTGTGTCCGAAATTGTCATTGATATACTTCAGATGATTCAGATCACAAACTGCAAAATAAAGTCCGACACACTTTTCAGGATGTAATTCAAATTCTTTAAGTACTTCCTCGTATGTATTTCTGTTATATGCTTTTGTCATTGAATCAATTTTTGAACTTTTGAGCTTCCTTGTGGACTTCATTCGCATTCTGATCAGAAGAATTATCAGAGCCGCCACAGCTGCAAGTATCAAAGCAAAAATCACTATCCTGGTTTTTGCTTTTGCCCTGTATATTTCTTCTTTGCAGATCTCAATATCGTCAATGTAAAACGATATTGTTGCATCACCTTCGATGTTATCATTTGTCGAACTGATAATACAGTTAATATTTTTCTGCTTTTCCGGGATCGTAAAGTTTCCGCTTATCTGGCACCATTTACCTTTTTTTACGATTCCGTGACCTATATCACTATATACCTTTTTTCCTTCTTTTAATGTTTCCGCCTTAATATAAAATTCATGCGTATTTGTAACATCTTCACCTTCATATCTGATATAGCATGAATAATGATAATTCACATTTTTCTCAAGCATACTCAGAAATAACGACATACCGCTTTTGGAATTTTCTCTGCTGTCAACATAAAGTGAATATGAACCTTTTTTTGAAAATTCATCTGTTCTGACCAGTCTGGCACCATCCTTAGAGACCCACATATCATTGTCTTTTTCAAAGCTGCTGACCAGTTTATCAACGTTTACCAGATTATCTTCAGTCGATCTGGTTATTTCTTCATCCGTAGAAAAAGATACATCATCCAGATAAAAGCTGGAAACCTCAGGACCTGTTATTGCAATACTGAGAGTCTGAGTATCTTCGCTCAGATTCAGCTCGGATGCAAAGCCGACCCACTCGTTCGGGAAAATAGTTATCATGTCTATTACTACTGTTTTTTCCACACCGTTTGAATTTTGCGTGATCTGGGAAACAGTAAACGTCTGAATCTGATCGTCTGCACCTGCCAGATAAATATATCCGGTAAAATAAAAAACGCCTGTCCATCCCGAATCATAATACGGCTGAAGAGATACTGAACATCCGCCTTTATTCGCACGTCCGTTTCTGACTTTCAGATAATTTCCCTTCTCAGGACTGCTTCCGCAGACAAGAGTGCTGACTCCGTTATCCTTCCATGTATCAAGATTATTGTCTTCAAAGTTCCACGTAACTATCGGCTTTCCGTAATCGTCCGGATTTTTTGAAGCATAAACTGTTTCATGCGTATTTTTTATCACAAAATCATCTATATATTCATTACACCATTCCTGATCTGAATCAACATATAATTCAATGTTCGAATAACCTGAACTCATCCAGAATTCACCGGAAAGCTCTACCCATTCACCCGGTTTGGCATTTTTTGTATCGAGTACAACAAACCTGGTGGCACCGTTTTTTTCAACTTTCAGATTAAGCTTCATTGCCATCGTATCAGTGCGGTCATGTCGTGCATAAACTGAGATCTGATATTTGTAATTTTCTTTCAACTGATTCAAAACGTTAAAGCCCGGACCCATCCAGTTCTTACCTCTGTTTGAAACTTTCATACTGCTCTTTCCGCTGTGACTGACAGCAGGATCTATTTCTGCCTTCAGTCCTGATGCGATTCCGTCCACATCTCCGTCCCCGAAAGCATACCATTCATGGGTCTTAAGAATACTGTCATTTTCAAAATCACACTCATATATAGTTTCGACCTCTGCTTCAATATTTTCTGCAAAAGCTGAATATTCCGGATACTGAGCAATTAAAAGAACCGATAATATAATAATAAATGTCTTAAAAAACATCCGGCTCATTAACTTCACCCCTCTTAAGCTGACCGGCTTACTAAAATAAACCCAATAAACCTATTTATATATTTTTATTATATCACGAATCTAAAAATTTGTCTATATACACAGTAAACGAATTTAATTAAAGCTTTTTTATTTATGAATATACTAAAGCATACAAAAATCATGTAAAATTAACAGATGAAATATGTGTATTTTTTATCTGTTGTTTTCCTTATATAACCAAAAGCAAAGCTGTGCATTTTTAATACACAGCTTTGCTAAAATATATAGACAATCTTATTTGATTCTACACCCGGATCATTTAGTGTCTGTATCAATGGTCTTAACGCTTTCAAGTGTTTTCAGGATATCCTCATCACTGCTGTTCTGGGATTCTTTATCGTTCTGAACAGCTGTAATCTTGTTCTTGTCTGAAAGCATCATTGTTTCTGCTCTGTCTACGATCACTCTGGCATTCGGGATTCCGTCATTTTTCTTATCAAAATAAGAATATCCGAATGCTATCTGAATATCATAATTTTTGTTTTCTTTTTTCTGATTTTCAATTTCCTGTCTGATCTCATTTTTCAGATTTTTATCAGAAATAACAACAAATCTTTCATTTGATACTCTGTAGATTTTTCCATGCTTGTCTGCTGCTTTCTGAAGCAGATAAGCACATATCATAAGTGCCTCATCTCCATGTGCCTGACCGAAATCTGCGTTGATTTTTTGCATATTGACGATCTCACATATTGAAAAATACTTATCCGAAAGTTTTTCAGGAGAATTCTGATATTCTCTTATTTTATCTTCATATTTATCTTTCAGATAGGCCTTAGTAAGAGGATCTCTGTCTGAATCATCACCGGATGAACCTGTTTTTTTACTTATTATAATAAATGCTCCGATACCTACAGCCACTAAAACCAATGTTCCCGTAATCAGGATCGGTATCATGGCATTATTTTTCTTTTTCTTCTTTTTTACACTGTTGCTGTCGTCAGCAGGCATTGTTTCTTCTGTATCATCATTTTCATCAATATATTCTTCGTCATCAGGTTCATCTGCATCTGTTATTTCTGTATCTTCCTGTACTTCCATTGTACCGCTGTACAAAACAAAATCATCAATATAAAAATCAATATTGCCGGATAAATTGTTTGGTGTTTCAATATAGATCTCCGCTCTTGTCAGATCTGCCGGCAGCGTCAGAATTCCTTTGACCTGTGTCCATTCACCCGGAGGAACCGTCTGATCGGATAATACATTTAAATAATCCTCACCGCCTGATTCACGATACACTTTTGCAGTAGCGCTGATTTGAACACTTGCATCAGAGGCTGTCTGAAACGCCATAAATGAAACTGTATATTCCGGACCATATTCAAAATATTCAGTAATATCCAGTCCGGGTCCCATCCATGAATTTGTTCTGTTTGAAGCCTTCAAACTGAACTCTCCACTGTTGGAATGCTCGTCTGAAAGTTCAACACTGTTTGTATTTCCAAATGCATACCAGCATACTTCTTCATTTTCAAAATCAGTAGAATATAATGTATCTTCTTCAGCATTAACAAAACTTACCGAAGATATCTGTACTACAGCTGCCAAAGAAATAATCGCTGCTGCTAACCGTTTAATATTCCTGAACATTGACATTCACTCCTTACAAATAAAAGAGAAATTTAGATGATTTCTTAATATTATTATACCATTTCTGCTCATATTTGTCTATATGCACAATACACAAATAGGTTTTTCGCTTTTTTATTCATATATGCACATTTTTTCTTACATATTGTTCTCTTTAATATATCTTTCCGTAATAAACAAAAGGGGCTGTTAAGAAACTGCCTGAAAGCTGAAAAAAGCAGCAAATTAGAGTACGTAAATACGTATCTTTGATTTGCTGCTTTCTTTATATGAGAGACTTTTTTAACAGCCCCTTTTGAACATATGATCCGCCTGTATTTATTTTCCGAGTTTTATATTTTCCTTTGATACATACTGCTTCATTCTTGCCAGATCCGCTATATCAACCGTTCCGTCATACTGAACATCTGCTGCTTCAAGATCAATATTTGTTTTTGTATTATTCATTAAATAGATACTTAATAATGTAAGATCAGTAAGGTCGACATCTCCGTCTTTGTTCAGATCTCCGTATACCACTGATGTTTTTTCTGTTACATCTGTCTGGATCTCAGTCTGAACGAAATCGGTTGTCTCAGAAACAGTTGTTGTTGTGTTTTCTTCAGGAACGGTTTCAAACGGTATGCCGGCTCTGATCTCATCCACATAAAAATCAGACGTTCCGCTGCCAGTCTCAACGACAAGTACAAGATCTGAAGCTCCCGAAGGAATGGTATAGCTTCCGTTTTCAAGCTTTACATATTTTCCTGCTTCTGCAGGTTTTTCCACTATCTGCTCATAAGCAGTTTCTCCTGCCGCAGAAGTATACTGGAGGGTCAGCTTCAGGGTTTCATTTTCAGTCTCTTCTGCAAGTTTCATTACAGCACTGAATCCGTACTCTTTTCCGGGAACAAATGAAATCGTGCTTAATCCTCTCTGTCCTCCGTTCCATGACTTTGTTCTTGAGCTTACCAGCATAGAACCAGATCCGTCTATACCATTGTTTTTATCAACGGAAACCTCTGCGCTTCTTCCGGACCACTGACCAAGACCATCTTCAAATTTATCATTGAAAAAGTATCCGTCTTCATCAGGCTGTGTCAGGTCTACAGTCGTAAAATCATCTGATGTCTTTGAAGGTGCAGCGCCGTCACATGTAAGAACAAATGTTGAAACACTCTGTCCCGGGAGCTGTGCTGAAAAACTTCCTGTCTGTGACTGAATTCCACTGATCTTAACAAGATTTTCATTTCCCGATGATCTTATTCCTGTAACACCACTGATGGCTGTATTAACATTAAAAGTCTGATTAACCGCACTGCTGCCTGAGTTGATCGCAACAACAACTACCTGACCGTTATCCTTATACGCAGATATCTTAAGCGAACTGTTCGGTGATTCAGTTGCATCTATTCTGACAGAACCCGGTCTTACATACTTGGAATACTGAGCCATCATATAGCCCCTCTTGCTTATGGTTCCATCTTCATTCATAGGTCCGTAATTTCTTCTGATATACCACCATACATAAGCACTCATGTTTCCGACTACAAGACCATTATGCATATTTTCAGCAACCTGAAGAGCTTCCGGCCATCTGTTATTTGAATTTGCCTCGCTGTTCGGAACATATACCTCAGTCATCCATATTTGTTTTCCTGAGCTTTCAAGCTGCGGGAAATCCATCTGACTTCTCATTGTTCCGTAAAAATGAGTCGCAAAAAGATCTGTGTTTGCAAAAGCTTTTGAATTGTTCAGGATCTTCGTATAATAATCCTTGTTGGTATATTGAAATGTTTCAGGCGACATTACACGACAATCGATCTGATCTGCATAGTTTGCAAGAAATTCAGTTGTTTCATCGGATGTCCATCCGGTCCATTCACCTGCATAATCAGGCTCATTCTGAACTGATATAGCATACAGCTCAACACCGTTATCCTTCATAAAATGATAAAAATCATTCAGATGTTTTGCATACGCTGCATAATTGTTTTTATTTACATGATTCTTTGATCTTCCTCCTCCGCTTTCAGAAATTGCTGACGGAGGATTCCATGGAGATGCAAATACAAGAGCACCCTGCTCCTGTGCATATTTTGCTGTTGCCACTTCAGCCTGCCACTGTGACTTTTCCGGAGGAACACATATACGAAGTATCGTAAAACCGAGCTGATTATCACCATTCTGGAAAGCTGTTGCTCTCTGTGACGATGAAAGGTCGCTTATCCACATCGGATAATTGATACCTCCGAAGCCGCTTATTATCTGATACTCCTTTGTTGTATCAATAACACATTCTCCGGCTGCTGAAATCGTTTTCACATCATTTGAATTTTTTCCCGATGAGCACATCGGAAGCATTAACGCTGCTGCAGTCATTACCGCAAAGACTTTTTTCAGATTTGAACTGAAGAAGCCTTTTGTTACACTTCTTTTCATATATAATCAATCCTTTTCATTTTTTGCGTCGAATAAAATATATTCAACGTTTCTATATTATCGATTTTACTACATATAAACGTTTTTGTCAATACAATTTCGAACATTTTTATAAAAATATGTATTTAATTTGTCTATATCTTATCAAAAGATAACAAAAGAAAAATGCCATACCGTAACAGTATGACATCTCTCTTGGTTATTGGTTATAATAGGCCAGGAAAAAATTAAGTGATTGTGCCATTGCACTGTAGATTAGATGCAGTGCATCATCTCTTTGTAAATAGGCTTCATATGCTCATCGCAAAAACCGAAGTCCATTTCTTTATATGTCCACAACGCATGTCCAATATTATACTTGGAAAATGTGTTGCCGACTGCTTTAAACCAGTTCAGTGTGCTTGTTGTATCAGCCAGATTGATCACACCGTACTCTCCGCAGTAAAGCGGAACATTCCTTTTTTCTGCAAGCTTAACAGCTTCAGAAAATTTACATTCAAAATACTCAGTTCCAACAGTTTCAGTATCTACATTTTCAAGATCATCACAGCAGATCCTTGTATCTTTCGCCTGAATAGTCCTGTAATTTTCAAGACTGTCAGGATAATCCATTCTAAAATCAAGAGGCATTCCCTTGAGCCAGTGCGCACCCTGATGAGTGAACACGAGAGGCTCGTAAAAATGAAAGTTGTATACTATTTTTTCATCGGCAGCCGGTTCGAGAAATTTGAGTGTACTGATGCTGTTATTACAGCATCCTCCAACAAGAATATACGTATCAGGAGCATATTTTCTTACTCTTGAAATACATTCGGAAGCGATCTCATTCCATTTGCAGCTGTACTTAATATCTGTTACTTCATTAAGAAGTTCAAATGCTATTCTGTCACTGTATTTGCCAAATGTTTTCGCAAACATTTCCCAGGTCTCATAGAACTTTTTCTGAAGCTTTTCATCTGAAAACAAACTGCCGTCTGTATCATCATCAAATACAAAGCCTGCTGTTTTATGAAGATCGAGTATCATATTCAGACCATATTTGCCGCACCAGTCTGCAGCATCGGTAAGATATTTCATCCCGCCTTCTCTCGGAGTACCATCCGGATTTTCAAAAAGGTCACTGTCAACAGGTATTCTTACATGATCAAATTCCATTTCAGAAATTTTTTTAAAATCACTCTCTTTTATAAATGTATCATATCTTTCTTTGGTATGATCACACTGAGACAGCCACCCGCCTAAGTTTATTCCCTTTTGATAACCCTCAAATTCTCTCATTAATGCCAACCCTCTTATTTCTTTTTATATGTTACCCATTCATACTGTGCAGTAAGAGGTGTGTTTCCGTTATAAGCCTTAAGCCATTCGTCAACGCCCTTTCCTGCCCATGCATTCATCATGATCTTTCCTGCTGTTTTCGGAACATTGCCATACATAGTATGAGCTTCCTTACCGTCAACATACCAGGTAATATGATCAGGCTGCCAGTCAAAACCGAACTTATGGAATCCCTGTGAAGCATCAAAGCCGAGATCATACATATATTCGTGTCCGCCCTGACCATCTGTGTAATAGTTAAACTGTACTTTTGTAGTATCTTTTCCAAGTACTTCAACGTCAATTTCATCCCAGGGATTATTGTCTGAAGGACCTGTGTATGTAAAGAATGATGATACTGTACCATCGTTCTTTATTGCTTTCATTGAAGTTTCATAATAGCCGTAGCTGTAGAAATCATTGGTTCTGAATTCACCGCCGGAATAAGGAGTTTTTCCTCCCTGTGTTTCCTTGTCGATCACAAGTGAAAGAAGACCATCTTTTATATATGCATTTGATTTATGCCATGTAACATTGAACGGATCTCCGTTATCCCATCCGTCTGATGCGAAGAAATCTCCTGCCTGATTCTTTCTGAAGTCAGAAAGCATTGTTACATCACTTGAAGGTTCATTGCCGCCGGTATTTCCCTGCTGCTGTCCCTGATTTGGATCTGTCCAGCCGCTCCAAGGATTCTGCTGCTGATTGTTATTACCGTTATTGCCATTTCCCTTTGATGAAGCTTCCGCTGAATTAGCACCGATCATTGTTCCATCGTATGTTACCCATTCATACTGAGCCTTAAGCGGAGTATTTCCGTTATATGCCTTAAGCCATTCATCAACACCGATTCCTGCCCATGCATTCATCATAATTTTTCCAGGTGTAGACGGAATATTATTGTTTGCTGAGTAAACTGCCTTGCCGTCAACATACCATATTATCTTGTCAGCCTGCCAGTCAAATCCGAACTTATGGAAATCTTCAGAAGCATCAAAGCCGAGATCATACATAAATTCATGTCCGCCCTGACCGTTTGTATAGTAGTTGAACTGTACCTTTGTGGTATCCTTTCCGAGAACCTCGATATCGATCTCATCCCATGGATTTTTATCAGATTCACCGGTATATGTAAAGAATGATGATACTGTACCATCGTTCTTTATTGCCTTCATAGATGTTTCATAATAACCGTAGCCGTAGAAATTATTGGTTCTGAACTCACCGCCGGAATAAGGAGTTTTTCCTCCCTGTGTTTCCTTGTCGATCACAAGTGTCAGAAGACCGTCTTTAACATATGCATTTGATTCATGCCATGTAACATTGAAAGGATTTCCGTTATCCCATCCGTCTGAAGCAAAGAAGTCACCTGCTTCATTCTTTCTGAAGTCTGAAAGCATTGCTGTTCCGCTTGCAGGATCATTTTTTCCGCCTGCCGGAGCACTCTGCTGAGGATTTAATACAGCATCCTTTGCAAGACAAAGGTCTGCTATGTTGATGATACCGTCACCATTCATATCTGCATTCTGAATGCTGTATGATTTGCCGATCAAATAATCCTGTAAAAGAGAAACATCGCCTGCATTGACTGAGCCGTCATTGTTAAAGTCACCTGCTGAAGCTGCAAAGCAAACAGCTGAAGCAGTACCAAAACATGCTGCAAGCGATAATATTGCTATCTTTTTTATTATATATTTCTTCATGCCATACCCTCCAATAAAAAATTAAAGAATATTTACGTTTATCGTTTATCTGTATCTGTCTTTAATTTGAGTATAGCATCCGGAAAATATAAATAATATCAAGTTTCACACAAAAGCAGTAATATGTTAACCTCATTTTTTGAGATCAGGCGAAAACCATCCCACAGAATAATACCTTTTCTTATATTCCTTTGGCGTTATCCCGATATATTTTCTAAACTGCTTTATGAAATAACTCTGCGAACTAAAACTGAAAAAGCTGCTGATTTCAAGGGATGAACAGTCAGAAAACTGTATCATTCCGGCCGCTGCTTCTATTTTCTTTTTCATGATGTATTCACCGGGAGGTGTTCCGATCTCTGCCGTAAACAGTCTGGAAACATACGGAACAGTACACGATACTGCCTCTGCAACATCCTGAACCGTTATTTTTTCATGAAGATGATCGCTGATGTAATCAAGCATATGGATAACTGTTTTCGAGTATATCCTTCCTGAGCGCACCTGTCGCATTCTTTTGGTAAAATCAATTGTCATATTGTAATGTACTGTATCGATCTCTGTCTTATTTTTGCATTTATCAGTCTGCTGAATATATACGTCGCTCAGACTGTATGCCTCCTCAGGCTGCATTCCGCCGTTTATACAAAATCTTGTTATCATGGCGATCGAGATCACCAGATGATATTTAAGATTCTGCAGCTCATCATTGCATAATTTTCCAAAGCCCTCTCCGCCCAGCGGTGTAAACAGAGCCTTTACCGTTTCAAGATTACCGGAGCAAACACTTTCATAAAACGACAATTCTCTTTCAACAGGAGCATGCTTAAATCCACTTTCCCGATTTACAAAAAAATGTTCGGACAAAGCCTTTTGAGTATCAAATTTGTAAATCTCATCCTCTTTATCCATATCGGCATCACCTCCTGTTTTTTAATACTTTGCTTTCCTGAAAAAATATATGCTTTTTTAATTTCAAAAACATATCCTATATACTTTATATAATACTATATATTTGAGCATTTGTCAAGCATTTTGCACAATATTGATATAAATTTAGATAAGATTTTCTATATTTATGTCATAATAACAATCATTTTTTTAATTATCGACATTAAAAAAACATATTTTTTAGTACAAAATACCCGCTGCCAAATCGACAGCGGGTATAAAAAAGCATATTAAATTATTGAAAACATTATTCGAAAACCCATGAATCAAATTCAAGGCTATCGCTGAATACAAAGTAAAGATCCTTTGTTCCGCTTATGTCATTTACAGGAGCTGTGATCTCTGACATGCTGCCTGCAGGTACTTCTACGTATCCGATAGCTTCGCCTGTAGGACTGCCTGTACAGATTTTGATCACTCCGCCCTTTGATGATGATGCCTTTACTGTTACTGATGAAGCACCCTTGGAGAAGTTTACTCCGCTTACCTTGATCCAGTCGCCCTTGTCGATCTGAGTAACAACTGTG
>JAZUJY010000041.1:0-3865 GCA_045643005.1 Oscillospiraceae bacterium
TATCGTTTTCAGTTTTTCGGGAGCTGTTTTTCTTGGATCGGATAAATATATCTCGTGGTGCAGGCGTTTATCATCAATGTCATTGACATATCCGTTTTTTTCGAGATATTCGTCCATCAAAGCAACAGAGGCAGGCTCGTCATCAAATGGACCGGTGTGCATGATCTGAACACACATTCCCTCCTCGATTGTCAGGAATTCTGCACATGAGCAGTCTGTTTTCTTTTTTCTGCCTGCCGTTTCAACTGCCCAGGCGAAATCCTCTTTGGTAATAAAATCAGGCAGACGGATAACGGAGATCCATTTGAAACTATCTTTATTGCTATAGTCAACGCCGTCAATGCCGTCCTGATACCAGAAGCCTTCAAGCGGCGGAACAACATATTCAAAAAATCCGTTAATTTTATGATCTGTCTTATAGCTCATTTTCAAAGTGTATGCAATAGCGTACAATATGCCGACCGCCTGTTTATAAGCTCCGTCTTCATTATTGGGATCTCCCTCTCCCCTTACAGCGATATAATTAGCCTTTGGGAGATCAATGATTTCAGGCTTGTTTTTTGGTGCGTAAAACTCTTTGTATTCTTTTTTGAAATCAAATGGCATATTATTACTCCTGTTCAGGAAAACTTCAAGTCAACATCATACAAAGGCAGCAGACGTGCTTGTATGATATTTTTTAAGTATAGCATATTGTTTAAAAAATGTCAAGGTCTTATTTTATACAGCTTTCGGGCTTTCAGTTTTGAATTGGCAGAGCAATATTTTTATGTATAATACTTGAAATCAATATGAAAGCATGCTATAATGAATACACGAAAAATATGAAGGAATGAGAAATTATATGGAATATAAAGTATGTAAACACTATAAGAAATGCGGCGGCTGTCAGCTCAGTATGCCGTATGAAGAACAGCTTGAATATAAGCAGAAACTTGAATACCGCCTGTTGGGAAAATTCTGCCATGTTGAACCGATAATCGGAATGTACTATCCGTATCACTACCGCAACAAGGTACAGGCAGCCTTTGCTTATGACAAGCGCAGAAATATGATCATTTCAGGCGTTTATCAGTCAAGCAGCCACAAAATCGTATCTGTTGATTCTTGCATGATCGAGGATAAAAAGGCTGATGAAATTATTGTTTGTATTCGTAAACTTGTCAGGGATTTCAAGTTTATCCCACGTCATGTTCTTGTAAAACGTGGATTTTCTACAAATGAGATCATGGTCGTGATCGTTACGGAATCTTCTATTTTCCCGGCAAAAAATAATTTCGTAAAAGCACTTTTGAAACTTCACCCTGAAATTACTACGATAATTCATAATATCAATCCGTATGACACAAGTCTTGTACTTGGAGAACAGGAAAAAGTACTCTATGGCAAGGGATATATCGAGGACAGGCTCATGGGCTGTACTTTCAGAATCTCTGCACGTTCATTCTATCAGGTAAATCCGACCCAGACAGACAAGCTTTATGGCAAAGCTATTGAGTATGCCGGACTTACGGGTAAGGAAACTCTTTTCGATGCATACTGCGGAACAGGGACAATAGGTATTATTGCTGCTAAAAACGGAGCAAAAAATGTAATTGGAGTTGAACTTAACAGGGATGCTGTCAAAGATGCGATAGCAAATGCCAAACGCAATCAAATTGAAAATATTCGCTTTACCTGTGCGGATGCTACAGAATTTATACTTGATATGGCAGCAGCAAAGCAGTCGGTGGATGTTATAATGATGGATCCGCCACGTGCAGGCAGTACCGAGCAGTTCCTTGATGCTGTGGCCAGACTTGCACCGCCACGTGTTGTGTATGTTTCGTGCAATCCCGAAACCCTTGAACGTGATTTGAAGTATATTACTCAGAAAGGTTACAACGTTACTAAAATTCAGCCTGTTGATATGTTTCCGCATACTGCTCATGTGGAGACAGTAGTTCTCTTGTCTCGAAAATAGAAAGAAAGTCTCTTACCATCTTATTGACAATTGTGGATATTTTGATGGAACAATAATAAAAAACGGGTTATCAGAGATACCCATAACAAAAAACTCCTGCATGAAACATATTCATCACGCAGGAGCATTTTTATTCAGTTTTAATTTATTGACAAGCTTCACCGACTTGTCTGAAGCGACTTTCATCACTTTGCCGAATTACCCTTTGGACTCACCCTTTCGGTTTTAATGTTCAAGGAAATACCTCAATCTTTTCATAATATCAGCATCCTTTGCTGTTTATTGTAAAGCAGTAATCGAACATATCGACGATAGTATACTTCTGCTTATTTACTGTTTCCTCAGAAACATCAAGCTTAACAGCTTATTATCTCATGGGACTCACCTTTCATTGTAGATTTATTCCTTTCGGAATATGAAAGTCTGAAAAAATCTGACTTTTTATCTCATGGGACTCACCTTTCACTATAGATTTGTTCCTTTCGGAACATAAAGGTCTGAGAAAATCTGTAAATTTTATCTCATGGGACTCACCTTTCGATATAGATTTGCTCCTTTCGGAACATAAAGGTTTGAAAAGAATCTGACTTTTATCTCATGGGACTCACCTTTCAAAATGGATTTGTTTCTTTCGGAAACATATATTTTAAAGTAAAACTATCTTCTCATCGGACTCAACCTTTTCTTTATATTTTTAGCTGTATATCTAAAGACTTCTGTCACAATTTCAGTTTAACCTGTAAGTTTCAAGACTTTAGACATGAAGCCGTTTCTTTTTCAGCAATACGTCCGCCTTATAATTGAACTTTTTTATTAATATTTACTTCTGAAGAAGTTGGAACAGACCTTAGTCTATATTCCCTTTTATGTAATCCAATTATTTGGCAAGCCCGCCGGCTTCACATTGCTGGCTCGATGATTCTTCCACCGGACTCACGCACCTTTCCGCATATACTAATTATACATTTATTATGATAAAATTCATGTAAATTACAGCTTTGGAATTTCTTTTGGGCTTTTCCCTTTCCATGGTTATATAATACCACACTTCTTGGCGAAAGTCAATAGTAAAATATAAACTTTCTGTATTTTTTGATGCAATTCGGCGAATAGTACAATCAAAAGCTTTGCTTGATGTACATTTCATACAACCAATGTGATTGTTTGATGTTGAAATGTGTTGATTTTGAGCAAGACGAATTTTTCATGAATATGCTGTTATACTATGGAAATACTGAAAAAATGCCTCTTGTGAACATATCCATAGCTTTCCGCTTGCATTTTTTCTTGGTATAGTGTATAATGTAATCATCAAACAGGCAATATTGCTCCTACAATTATGGCTTGAAGTTTTTTATGTAAAGCAGTGTCGGGCAATAACGCCGGAATGGAGAACTATATGTCAGAAATGAATGAATACACGCCCGATCTTTTCGAGCTGATCGATGAACAGGGCAACAAAAAGAAATTTGAGCTTATAGATGCACTGGAGCTTGACGACGAACAGTATTTTGCTCTTGTTCCGTCTGCTGAGGATGAAAATTATCTTGATGAGGACTGTGATCTTGTGATTCTCAAAACTATTGAGGAGGACGGCGAGGAAATTCTTGCATCGATCGATGATGATGATGAATTTGATCGTGTTTCGGCAGTTTTCCTTGAACGTTTACAGGAAATTTTTGACGAAACTGATGAGTAATATAATTTTTATATCTTACAAATGCATATTTTTACATAAAAACACTTGATTTTTTCATTGATATGTGTTATAATATGTACAACAAATAAAGATACTGCCTTGTGCGAACACCTATAGCTTTTATAATCCAACACATAATAAAAGGGAATTCGGCTCCGTTTGCGGACTGCAGACCTCCCGCCCTGCGGAAGAAGGGAGCGAGA
>JAZUJY010000042.1:0-1867 GCA_045643005.1 Oscillospiraceae bacterium
TGCACTGCCATTTACCTGTGGGAACGGAACATCAGCTATTTTACAGCCCGGAACAATTTCAGCCGCCGCATTTTTCTGTTCTTCGCTCCAGTTTACCACAGAATGATTCGAGAAATTTACAAATACATTTGTTTTATCAGGTATCATCTGATCTGCTATTTTCATTGCCTGTTCATCTGTAAGGATCTCGTTTTTACCTGCATTTATTTTTTCAATAAACTTCTTTGTATCTTCGTAGTGTCTTTCAAGATTATCTTTACTTATGGTAACCGTATTTTTGTTCATTCCAAAATGATTGATCTTATTTCTTGTATCTGTAAGCTGCCTAATGAAATCACAATCAATTTTTTCAAGCATATCAAACATTTTAATACATACCAATCTATAATTGATATTTTCTGAAAATACAGGTTTATACAATAAATTCTTCAATGCTTTGTCCATATCGTGTTTTTTAGATTTTTCTTTAACATACGTGTTTAATACATCTGTTACAACATCAAGCCGGAAATCTTTATTGTCAGCATTTTCTTCATTTCCAAAAACAGAGCATAAAAAGCTTATGATCGTTTCTCTCATAGCAGTATAAGCCTGTTGTACGAGGTTTCTGTTTTTATACCATTCTGCTGCCTGCAAGCCAAGTTCATAATGGCTTTTTACACCGCTGAAACCTCGCACTGATTCAATTGCGTGTTCAATCAGCTTATGGTATAGAACATATTCCTTATATCTCGGACTTTTTTTAAGATTTTCACTTGAATCTATAAGTTTCTTTGCAGAAACAGCTATACTTTCACTTTGTTCATTTGCTCCTTTGCAGGTAAGCAGCGCATTTGTCAGATTCAACAGCCATTTTGAAACAGTATTTGCCTCTGAGAATTCTTTTTTGTTATCAATAATATTATATCTTTTGTCTGAAAGTTCTTTGATTTCCGATGCATTACCCGAAGCAATAAAATTATGTGCAGCATTTGACCAGTCAAGTATTTCGTCGTATTTCTTCAGGTCAACTATTTCAGTAGGAGTTTTATCCTCAATATAGTTTCCATAATATATGTGGTCTATTTTTATTTTTTTAAGCTCTTTTGCGTAGCTTATTACAGGGAAAAACAAGAAAGAAATCGAACGGAAACCATGAGTAACATCAAGAGTTATTTCATCGCCTTCTGTCATAGAATCATACATATTATTAAACAGACTGAGGATTCCTTCTTCATTTTCTGCTGTGCTTATCGGTACAGCCATATATTTTCCGGGAAAATTTTCTTCAAGAAACGCCTCTAATCCTTCATTTTCATATATTGTTTCCTTTCCTGTATATTTATTTTTTCTGTAATACCTTTTCCAGTTTCCTTCTTTTGCCTCATTAGTTATGAAAAATATGATCTTATCAAATTCTTCCCCTTTATTTTTCAACAGAGTTAATAATGATTTCTGTACAAATCTGTTAGTTATTGGTTCAGCATCTCCAAGCTTATATGCGGTCTCATTATAATTTGAAGTACCTACCACTGTCATAAAAACCTTACTCATTAATAAATCCTCCCTTGTAATCAAGATATCAATATTATAGCATATTAAATAAATATTCGCAAGAGTGTACAATAATTTTATTCATAATATTGATAGAATGCTTTTCACCTTTCTGCATTTAATTATTTCCTGTATAATAATAGCTTTACAGCATATCAAATTAAGGGCACCTCTAAAACCCCCTTCTAAGAAAAAACAGCTATGCACAGCATCTGCTGCGTCAAGCCCTCTCGTAGTGCGAAAGCACGCCTTCGATGGCTTTTCTTGCATCTACTGTACCTATCTGCTTTTTCTTACTCAAAACGGGTTTTTAGAGGTGCCCTTATATTATTGC
>JAZUJY010000043.1:0-42174 GCA_045643005.1 Oscillospiraceae bacterium
GAAGGATCAGATGCAGTATATGGCTGAGGATAACTGATGATTATGGCATATTCTGACATCTGAAAATCAAAAATAAAAATGTAGGTTTTCCTACATGAAAAAAATTTCAAAAACCTACATTTTTATATTGACATTTGCAATCAGATTATGAACCTCATCTTTCCCTGATGTCTTTCCTGAATTATAATACCTTTGGATTACGTTTCTTACTTCTTCAATCGTCGGTCTGTCTTTGTGATTCAATCCCATAATAATATCCTCCCTTTTTTAATTTTTTCCCAGAACTTTTGTTATCTTGGTATCCATATCAATTTGAATCTTTTTTTCTATTTTATTTAAATAACAAGCCATTACAGAAAAATATCTTACACTTCTTGAAAGCTGACCTCTTAAAATTGAATTTTCAACTATTCCCATTATCTGATACAGAATTAAAAGGTTTTGAGAATACCATTCCGGATCGTTAGAATAAGCAAAATAAAGCTTTTTTTGAAAACCTTCAGAATACAGCTCCTGCCTTTTCTGATAATAAAGCTGTCTGACGATCATCAGTCTTTGATTATATTCCACTGTTCTTCATCACCCTTTCAAGAAACTCGATATCTTTCTGTGAAAGATCATTCTGTCTTCTGTAATTTTCATTTATTGCCTTTAATGATTCTTTATATGTTCTTGTATTTTCATTGATCTTGCCAGAAATTTTGTTTCCTTCATCAAGAACCGTTTCTATTTTTTCAGTCAGTTGTTTATAATTTGAAGATATATTTTTCTGCACTTCTCTGTTGCTTGACTCCATATCTGAAAAAATATTTATTATTTCTTCTTTATACTGTTCAAGTTCTTCTGACGATGTATCTTTATACTTTTCAATACTATCTGCAACATCCGTCAACCCTTCAATCAATTTTTGAATCTGTGTCTGATTTTTACCTACTATATCCTGCATATTAGTTTGAACTTTTGCCAGTGCAAGTGCATTTGCTTCAATAAATTTCTCCCTGTAATCATTCATTGAACTGTTAAAATATCTGGCGTTGTTTATTTCCAGAGTATTCAGCATTCCAACCATTTTTTCAATCTCACAGCTGATTATCGATTTTATTCTGCTGTGATTTTCTTCTGACTGCTTATGTAATTCTTCAACAAATCCTGAATTTTGATTTATGAGCTGATTTAATTTCTGGTTTACATTTATATTGTTTTCTTTACATTCTTTAGAAAATTCAGTATTTGCTATGCTTAATTCTCTTAGCGACTCCGCAAGGCTCTTAAGTTCTAAATTGTTTTCTTTTTGAACATTTTCCAGACTTCTTTTATAGGACTCTTCATTTAGTTTATTATAAGTAATAGTATTTTCTTTCAATTCATCAGCCAACCGTGACACTATGTTTTCCGTGCATTTATTAATACCCGCAGTATATTTTGAAAATACTGTATCCATTTTATTGGCCATTGTCTGAGAAAAAGAATTAATATACTTATTAATTTCAAACGACTGATGTTCCATCATCTGAGTATTGTATTCACAAAGCATTTTTGCCGAATTCTCCATTGCACCATTAAAGGTTTCAAGCAGCTTGAATATATTATTCTCAGATACCTCACGAACTTTTACCGGTTCATTGGATGACTTTTCTTCATGCTTGTTTTTAGACATATCAAACATTATATTTCCCATTCTTTGTATGGATATTTTTAATTCTTTTACTGTATCATTAACGGAGACGAACAGTTCCTCCTGTTTTTTTTCTGCTTTTTTTATTCTTTCCTCTTCTTTATTAAAAAAAGCAGAAAGCATATTTAACATCTCTGATTTAAATTCTTTTAAATATGTTGGCATTTCCTGATTATTACATTCATTTATACTCATTATTTCACTCCCAATCAATGATTATTATAAAAAAGACTCTCACGTTTAATTATTTCTGTTTTTAAAATATCCATTATTTTTATATTTATATATTCTCTGATTATGTTTTGAAAAGTAATTTTGCAAATGCTGACATTCATATTATTAATGCCTGTATTTGACATCTTTTGAGCATCAAGATTTTTTTCTATCTCATTATTTATTAATCTGATCACTCTTTCCGAATCTTTTTCTAAATCCAGTATACTAAACGGCTTTACTGTATCCTTATATAATTCTTTTATGTTATCACAAAAATTTTTCCATTTTTTACTATCCTTAAGTATATTCCAGTATGTTTTCAGGAGATTATTTGTTTTCCTGGCAAGTGAACTGTCAAAGACTTCATTAAATGAATCATTGCTGCCAAAGTCATCAGATACATTTTTAAAAATCATTAAATTATAATCATCTTTAAAAGACAAAATATTTTCATGGACATTTATTTTTTGTTTATTAAATACTTTATTTACGAAACAAAAAGTTTTGTCACCACCGGAAAAAAGATTCTCAAATTCAGCATAATTATTCACTGATACTATCTCAACTACATCAGTTAATCCTTCCTCAGAGATTTTTGCTTTGATTTTACTCTCAGCATTTTTTAGTGCTTCGTCAATTGACTGAAGATCACTGTCCCCTATATGCATATTTTTATCATGAAATAAAACAGCTTTAAAACGAACCGGTCGGCATTTTTCATAATCTTCTTTTAAATAATCAATAATGTTTTCAAAAACATCCAGCTGGGTTTTGGTACTAAACGGCCATGAAAAAAGAAAAATAACATACTCACAATCATCTTTTTCCCACGTATATTTTTCATCACAGCAATACAGTTCAACACCATATGGGAAATAAGGTGAAATATATTTTACATCTCCGTTCTGAGCTTCATAACGTTGGTATTTGTCGCAATCTTTTAAAACACTTATCTTTTTTCCGGTCCTGATATCGTTTTGAAACAATTCAAAAAAAGTAACCGGCAATATCATCTTTATAAAACCCGCAACAGAAACCCTGTCACCTATCAGACATGCTTTTCCTGCTTTACTCATTTCATTACATCCTCTATAAATTCTAAATAGTTCTTGCATTTTTCAACATCCGATCCACTGACATCTTTATCACTGTTTGCATATTTTTCTGCCAGTAAATCAAGCTGCTGCTTCTGTTTGCTTATTTTTTCCTTCAAAGATATTCCGTATGATTCCAGATAGTCATCTAATTTCTTATTCAGAACAGGATTTAATTCATTTAGTAAAGAAGTTCTGAAGTCTGATAACAGTTCACTTACTCTGCCAATAAAGTATTCAGAAGATTTTTTATTGATCATCTGTTCTTTTTCTTCATTGACTTTTACATTCAGACTTTCTATTTCTATATTAGTTTTCTCAAGTATCTTTCTTTTTTCATCACGTATTATTTCTTCCTGCTCTTTTTCATCAAAGATATGAAGCATTTTAATTTTTAAATCTGCATTTTCTTTTCCGATATCTTCAAATTTTCTTACTATTTTGTTTCTTCCTTCTTCATATTTTCTTGCCCATTCTTCATCAATGACCACTCTGTCCGGTGTATCAAATTTTTTTCCTATTTTTCCAAGATGATATTCTACACTTAAATAGTCAGAAAAATTTGCTTTGTTCTCTTTTAATTTTTTTTCAAGATAAAGTCTTCCTGATTCTCCCTCATACACTTCATTATCCAAAAGCATAAAATCACTGTTTGATCTGTCTGTATTGCTTTTCTTATATACTGAAATAGTTTTTGCTATATCCATGTATGAATCGATCTTATCTGAATCTTCATCAGATTCTCTCGATTCTTTTATCTTTGATACAATTGCTTTAGCAGGTTCCTCTGTAATAAACTCAAGTACTGTATCAAATTTCTTTCCTATATTCCTGAGTTTATTTTCATTTTTATGGTCACCCTGAACTATCTTATAGCGTTCTACATATTCTCCATAATTGGAAAGTTCATTTAAAATCATTTCTCGTGCTTTTATAAGTGATTGTTTTTTTTCATCCACAGATATTATTTGTTCATCAGCGTTTTCTATTTTCTTTGAACATTCTTCTATCTCACTATTTAATGATTCTTGTATTTTTTCAAGAGATAAAATTTGTGAATTAAGATTTTGAAACATATCATCAGATGATTTGATGTCATCAGGAAAAAATTCATCTATAGAAATGCCTATTATATTGTTTCCGCATTCCGCCATGATGCTTTCTTTATCTTTTTTTATAAATCTGTCAAAACAGGAAATATATTCTTCCCTGAGCAGCAAAAATGCTTCCTTCAGATCATTTTCAAGTGAAGATACAAATGAACCTGATAAATGAACAAAATCTGTGTTTTGTATTTTTTCTGAAAATCTATTCAGAACTGATTTTATACTGTTCGACAGTACAGTTTTAGCTTCTTCAGATAATGTATTCACTTTATCTGAAGCACTTTTTTTATTTTTATCAAGTACTTCGTAAAGCTTTGATATTATTTCCTCTGTTTTATCTTTTTGAGTATCATATTCGGCTTTTTCTGATTTAATAAAATCCTCAGCAATTTTCTTTCTTTCATTTAATGGTTCTATAAAACCTTCTGCTGTTTTCTTTATTCTCTTATCAATAGAAATCTCTATATTTTCTTTAATATCTGCTGCAAGTGACTTTGAAATGTGCTGTGTCAAATCTTGTATCTTATCATGATACTTACTGGTTTCAAGTGATGATACATAAAAAATACTGTCATCGGAAAAAGCTTTCAGGTCGGTCTTATCTGCTTTTACAGTATTGTTTAAATTTTCTTCATCTTCGTTCAGAAGATCCATATGTGTTCTCACAAAGGTTATATCTATGCCGTTATCTCTGATACATTTTAGAAAACCTGTATCTGACTGAGTTAATGATTTTGACATTACATATATTATTCGTCCTGCACTTTCAAGTAAATTTACAGTCTTTTCAATATGAGATTCAATTATTGTATTTATACCTGGAGTATCAGCTATAACCAGTCCGTTTTCCAAAATATCACTATTGATAAACAGATAAATAGCTGCAACATTTTTTAAATTTTCCTTCAATTCGCCGTTTTGCCACAATTTCATAGATTCTTCTATTGTTATTTTTTCTGAAGAACCGTCATTTTTTTCAAGAACTGCATACTCATTTTCACTGTATAATATATATGTTATCAGTGCTGTGGTTTCTGTGACATGAACCGGAAGAAGTTTACGATTTAGTATATTGTTGATCAGGCATGATTTTCCTGCAGAAAACTGCCCCATAAAAGCTACTATATATCCGGCATCATCAAGATGTTTTTCACAAGTTTTTAAAGTTTCAGCAGCTTCAGTATTTGAAAGAAACTCAGATATATCTATAAGTCCTGATATTTTCTCATGAATATTCATTTTTTCCCTCCCTAAAAAAATTACAGACTCTCTTCATTAATGTATTCAGTTTCAATTTCTTTAAGTTCATTATTAATATCAAGAGTCTTTACCAGTAACTCTTTTACTTTATCTATCTGAATGTTTATTTTACCAAGATTTTCATTTCTGTCTTTTTCAGATGACTTTGATTTTTCCAGCAAAATCTCTGTTTGCTTAGTTAAATGTTCTATCTGCTCGATAAGAGGTGCAGATATTAATGATTTTAATGCCTCAGCCTGATTTTTTCTTGTTTTTTTAAATACTTCACGAGATTGAGTTAATAATTCACTAACATTTTCTTCTATAATACATTCTATTTCATTTTTTTGTTTTTTAAGCTGTGCTATACTCTTTTCCCGAAGTTCCTTTATCTTTCTTTTTTCAAATTCCTGTTTTTCATTTCGAAGCTGCTCAATTTGTGCTTCTTTTCGTTTAAGCCTGAGCTGTGCTGCTTCACTGTCTTCTGTATCATATTGTGAAGCTTTATTTCGAAGTTCATTTATTTCGTTTTTATATTCATTCATGTTGCGGTCTATTTGCTTTTGATATTCATCACGTTCGGTTGTATCATACTCTATTGTAGTAGAAATATGTTTCTCTTTTCCAACAAAAAACTCCTTAACTTTTCCTAAAACTCCGTCTCTATCAATGTAGTTTACAATTTCGGTTGTTTTAGCTCTTACACTTGGAAGTGCTGCTAATGCATTTTGTCTATACCATTCCTGTGCCTCTTTAACTGACTCCATTTCTCTTTCTAATCGTTCTTTCTCACGTTTCAGTTTTCTGGCTTTAATTACATCATTTTCCAGTTTTTCTGTTTGAGCAATTAAATCAGCTATTTCTAAGTTCATATCTTCCACTTGTTTTTCAAATTGTTCAATCCCTGTATCAAATGTTGTTAATATATCTACTTTTTTAATATTATATTTTTGTTTGTCTGATATCATTTCTGCCAGTTCATCAGTTATAGCCAGATTTTCCAGTGCAAGTATCTCTTCGATTTTATATCCGTAATTAATATATGCGCTATTTAAAATTGAAGAAAATCTAATACTCATTTTTTTATTGATTACTTCCGGATCTATTTCGTCCAAAGAAGAAAAATTATTTATTTCCTTAATGTAAACATTCTTAAACTGTATTGCTTCAGACTCTATTTCTTCAGTAAATTCTTTTTCAGCATCTCTTAATTTTCTTGTGATATCGCTTGTTTTTGAATTGATTGATTTTTGAATCGATTCTGATTTTTCTTTATAATCTTTTATTCTCTGTTCTAATTCATCAGTATCACAATTACTTTCCAGAACACTTTTTTGTTCCAAAAGAAAATTATGTACATTATCCAGCGTGCTCAAAAGCTGAACTATCGGATTTATAAGCACTGCCTTTCCCTTTTCTCCTTCAGTAAGAAATTTCCACAGTTTTTCTTCAAATTCGATCATTCCGGACTCTTTTTCATATTTTTTCTTTTCCTCGTCAGTAAAATCTTTTCTGTCATGATAGGAAAGATTCTGACTGCTTCTGGCTACCAATGCCTTATATGCTGATATCGGAAAAAATTCCGGTATGGTTTTTTCTTCAGGATAATCTGCTTTATACTTATCTTTCAGTATTTTTATTATATCTTCCGGTGTTTCATTTTCATCAGTTTTTATCAGATCGATTCTGTTCAATACAAGAAAGATACTTTTTACTCGTTTTCTGAGCATCTGAAGAGCATCAAAATCGGTTTTGCTTCCCGGCTGATTGGCATTAAAAAGAAATATACTTGCACTTGACTTTTCAATCTGAGTTTCAGTGATTTCTTTGTGACCTTCTCTTATCCCGTTTAAACCGGGAGTATCAACAAGGGTAACATTATTTTCCAGAAATTTATTTGAGAGATACAGATCCAGATGTGATATATTTGCTGCAACGTCCTCATCGCTGTTCGTACATACATATCTTTCTATAGTTTTATTATCTGCTTTTTCTAATTTTTTGACTGTGCCATCATTATAGTACACACATCCTTCTTCACTGTTTTCTGATTTTTCTTTATGTCTAAGAAAGTTTACTGTTGCAGTTGTTTCCCTGCTGAATGACGGCAAAAGCTTTTCTCCCATGAGCGCGTTAAGAAATGTTGATTTTCCTGAACTGAACTCACCTACTACTGCAATAGTAAAATCTTCATTTTTTACATTATCATACTGCGCCTGAACTGATTCCTTCTCTTTGTCAAATCCGTTATTTTCAAAGAACTTTCCTGCTTCATCAAGACATTCAAGTACTTTTGTTTTTCTCTCAAAATATTTCTGTTTTTGAATATTCATATCCAACACTCCTCATATTATAATGATTTTATAAATTCATTCCTATGCCGGTAATACTTGTCTTCACTGCATTATATTATTTTGCTGATTGAATATTATTTAAAACAGCGGTTAAAATACTCATATCTTTTTTATTGCAGTCATATCGTTCTTCAAGCTGCCTGTTGTTTTCTTTGATCATGATTTCAAGTGTATTTCTTTGCTCTGAAAAACTTTGTTCAAAAAACTGTACAGCTTGTTTTTGTATCATCGGAATATTTCGATCAAGCTCATCAGAAATAAATTGTTTCAGACTTTCAATAATACTGGAGCTTGTATCTGATAAAAGCTTATTTTCTATAGCTTTTTTTATTTCATTTTTCTTTCTTTCGCAAAATTGCTGTTTGTTCATTTTAAGAATCGTATCAAATATCTGATTTTCATTTTCTATAGATACTTTAAGGGATTTAATTTTATTCTTAAGCCTGTTTATTTCACGATCATAATAAGAAATATCATCATTTATTTCATCAACTTCGCATTCTGCATCTGATACTTCGCTTTCCTTTTGTCTGATCACCGGCTCAAAACTATCCATTAATTCACTTCTCCTGTTGATCCATTCTTTTTGTTTGGTATCATCATCACCATAAACGTTTTCCAACCTTTTGTCAACGACGGCAAAAGTATCATGAAACCAGCCAAAAAGACCGCTTCTGGGAGCATTAACATATCTTGTACCCACAACAACTCTTTCAATATCAGGTTTTTTCCCTAAACTGCCGATAGCTTTGTCTCTCTGAGACTTGCTGTTTTTAAGTTCATTTTTGGCGTCATTAAGACAGTCATAAGCATAAGAAAGATCATTCTGTCGCGAAGCCTTTTTGGATTTATAGGAATCTATACTTTCTTCACAGCCTCGAATTTCTTTTTTATATTCTTCAATCAAAGAAAAATGTTCACTGTCATCCATTTTAAATATTTCAGGAAATTCCTGAATACTGATCTTATAATGGAAGTTATGTACTGAAGAATTGGTATAACTTGTAATTCGTGAAACGGCCTCGTCTAAGAGAATGTTGATATTGACCTTTATATTTGAAATCAGATCTGACTTTGTATACTTTTTCAGAAGCGCATCTGCTCTCTGAGTAAAATACAGTGAAGGACTCTTTTTATATGTATTTTTAAAATTATCATATTCCTCATATTTACGTATTTTTTCGTCTATTTCATTACATACTGAATTATATATTTCAACAACACTGTTGTTGTTGTATTTATACAGTTCACGTTTCATTTTTTCATTTTCACTTATGATAAAATTATTCAGTCTTCTTTTTTTATCCTCTTTATTTTTATCCATAAGTTCAATTAACGCCTGTGCAGACTTTATACGTTCAGTTTTTACGTCTCCTTCTCTGAGTTCAGAATTTATTTTTTGCTGTTCATTTAATTTTTCCAGAAAAGCGTTTACTATGGCCATTATTCTTGTCTGAGCAGAATCAGCAACAACACGTCTGTATTCACCGCTTCTGATAAGGGATTCAAGATATTTTTCAAATTCTGAAAAATTTGATTCTGTATACGCTTTTTTTCTTTTATCGTCATTCAGTTCATAAAGATCATCTTTATAAATCTTTTTAACATTTTTATCTTTGGCAGCAAGCGCTTTTAATGCGGAAATACCGATAATTTTATACTTGAAGCTTGATTTTTCAGAAATAAAGTTTTCTTTTATTATCATTTCAGCTTCTTCTATTTTATTATTTATTGTTTCGCCTTCATGAGCTCTTAATTCATCCTTAAAATTTTGTAGGAACAGAAATTCACTCTGATAATTCATCAGCATCTTTATAAAAGATCTGTCAGAATTTGTTATTCCTTTTAAAGATAAAAGATATACACACATATGAGATTTTTTCACTTCGTTTATTGTAATTTCTTCATGGAACCTGGCTATGCCGTTAAGTCCGGGAGTATCTGTTATCAATACCGGATAACCGGTTGTAAGGAAGTGAACAAAAACTGTAACTGATTTTATTGACTCTGCAACACAATTTCCGCTTTGAACAGTAGTATAGTCTTTAATATTTTCCAGGGTATTTACATTAACACTTTTTCCATTTCTGTATTCGATAACACATGTTCCGTTTCTGCTGTCTGATTCAGATACATTATAGATATATGTAATTGCTGCTGTGGTTTCTGATACAGCATGCGAAAGAATATCTTTTCCGATAATAGCATTTATAAAAGTTGATTTTCCTGAACTGAATTCCCCAACAACAGATATTCTGAATAAATTATCATTTAGTCTCTGCTCAATATATGATAATTCGTCTTCTGTTCCTAAGGCATTGCATAAAGATTTAACATTTTTAAGTTTTGATGTTTGTTCAGTAAGAAACTTTATTTTTGAGTCAATATTATTCAATTAAAATTCACCCTTTCAGTTTTCCTTTTACCAATGCTTTAATTGTAGGTAAATTTGATCCGGGCTCTTTAAAGCACGGTGTATACACTTCTGAAATATACTCAAATCTGATCCCCAATGGATTATTCATATCCTGCATTTCTGTTTCATAAAACGGTACATGAGCACCTGATACCAAAGAATTACTAAATCCTTTCGGAAGATATAATAAATCATCTGACAGATTATATTTTGCTTTATAAAAATTATTAAGTTCATTTATCAATTCTATTTCATCAACTGAAACAGGTACAGAATGACCGGTCTGTTTTTTATAGCTTTTCAAAGCATTACAAATTTTAACTGCAAAGTCATACTTATCTCCGACTAAAGAAATAAAACTTGATCTATCTCCCGGGAGATCACTATTATTAATATTTTCCAGTTCATTTGCTTTTGAAAAATCACTCATTGCAGAACAGTTTAATATTTTTTCAAGAAGCTGTCTATATGGAACGTATGGTTGTTCATAAGTCTTTTTTGTATCTGTGTTTATTTTATCCTGGTATTCTATTTTTCTTTCCAATTCCATTATTTTATCAGTATATTTTTTTATCAGATTTTCTTTCTCATCCTTATGAAGATTTTCAATTTCGTTCAGTTTGCTATTATATTCAGAGTTGATTTTAACAATTGTAAGATCATTTTCAGATTTCATCATTATAATTTTGTTTTCATATTCATTTTTCTGTTTATCCAGTTCATTATTTAATTCAACTTTTATTTTTTCTATTTCATCATTCTTCTCTTTTTTGATTAATTCTACTGCATTATTTTTTTCTTCTGTTAATTCGTTTCTCAGTTTTGATATCTCTTTTTCTTTTTCTTGTTTAAACGTATTTAATTCGTTATTTTTTTCTTCTTTTATTTTCTCGATTTCATCATTTTTTTCTTTTTTGATTGATTCTACTGTACTATTTTTTTCTTCTGTTAAGTCATTTCTCAGTTTTAATATCTCAATTTCTTTTTCTTGTTTAAACATATTTAATTCGTTATTTTTTTCTCCTTTTGTTTTCTCGATTTCATCATTTTTCTCTTTTATGATTAATTCTACTGCGCTATTTTTTTCTTCCGTTAAGTCCTTTCTTAGTTTTGATATCTCTTTTTCTTTTTCCTGTTTAAACGTATTTAATTCATTATTTTTTTCTTCTTTTATTTTCTCAATTTCATTATTTTTTTCTTTTTTGATTAATTCTACTGCACTATTTTTTTCTTCCGTTAAGTCATTTCTCAGTTTTGATATCTCTTTTTCTTTTTCTTGTTTAAACGTATTTAATTCGTTATTTTTTTCTTCTGTTAATTCGTTTCTTAGTTTTGATATCTCATCTTTTTGATCTTTAATAACTAAATTTAATTCGTTTATTTTTTCAATATTTAAATCATTTTTGATTTTATTCAAATTATCTTCATTTTTTATTTTTAGTATTTCTAATCCATCTTGTACTTTTTGATCAAATAAAGAATTTAATGAGT
This sequence comes from Oscillospiraceae bacterium, assembly GCA_045643005.1. Taxonomy (GTDB): domain Bacteria; phylum Bacillota; class Clostridia; order Oscillospirales; family Ruminococcaceae; genus HUN007. Next base: position 11,592 of record JAZUJY010000043.1, read on the forward strand.
TAATTTGCTGATTTAATTCATCTTTAAATGATTTCAATTTTTCTTCAAATGGTTTATATTCTTTATTTATTTCTTCTATTCTATCTTTTATCTGGTTACAATTATCTGAATATTGTTGAATTTTTGTTTCTATGCTTTCAATATTATTAACTTGATTCAATATCTCTGAATATTTTGAAATAAAATCCTCGTTATTAGTATTTTTATCAGCCAATTTGCTAATAATATCAGACATATTTTTTATACTGTCATTTAATTCAGAACAAAAATCTTTATTTGTAAATATACATCCCATAATATTTAATATCCTCTCTATATATTATAATAATCTTATAGTCTCACCATTTTCAGGATTATCTCCGCTTTCAGCAGCTCCATATTCTATTTTATCTGCACCAACCAGTCGTATATAGCAAATCTTTCCATCATCATCATCGTCAAATTCAAGAATTACGGATTTCCATAATTCTGGAGTATTAATATCATTAACACCGCTATAGAAAATTCTTGCTTCACACGAATTGATCTTACCTACTCGTTTCCATGAACAATCTGTTTCATTTCTGCTTATAAGTATTTCCTTAATTCGTTTATTTTCTCTTGCAATATACAACTGCGATACTGATACAGCAGAATTACCATCACAGAAATCATCGGGCATTTTCACAAGCATATGATTTAATTTTACAGCTCCTATTGCTACTGCCGTTTTAGGTGTAACTTTATATCTGTTTCCTTTCTCTGAATCATCTTCACGTTCTTCGCCAACAAGTACTATTTTATTATTTTCAAACTGCTTAGCCAGACATTCCTTTACTAAAGGATGCTTTGAAGCATTTCCTGACATAATAATTGTTACATCATCAAAATTATACTCACAATTCTGATTCTTAATCTCTTCTATAATTTGTTTCTGTTTAAACACATTTTCCATAGAATTTTTAAATAATTTGCATATTCTTTCTATTTCTTCTTTGAGTCTTGCTTCTAAAAGATCATAATGTATCATAAATTCCGGAGTATCGGTCATTCCGTCAATACAATATAAATCATGTTGTAAAGTTATTTTAGTATCTGTCGAATCATCAGAATCTTTGATTTTTTGATAATTTTCAAAATATGATCTTGAAAAATCTTCGTTTATTATATGCATATTTGCTTTTGCTTCCTGAGAAGAATTTATAAAGCTGCTTAATCCATCCGGAATCTTCTCATCTTTACTTGGCAGCTCAAATAATATCTTTTTTTCTGCAACTGTTTCTTTGTTATCCATAAGAATCCAGTATGATATCTTTCTAATCAGAAGTTCTCCACCGAACGATTCGTCACCATCAGTACCAAAAAGTTCAAGTGCTTCACTATAATCTTCCTTTTCTTCGTCTGCATTTCTAAACATTCCAAATGAAAAGTCTATTGTTCCGCCGCCAAAATCAAAAATAGCAAAAAGTGCAGGAGAACCATCATCTTTTACTTGAATTTCATAACCGCATAAAGCACCTGCACATGCAACAGGTTCCGAATACTTCATTTCAAATTTGATCATATTTCTGTTTTTATCATCAGTAAGTTCTCTTGCAGATTTTGGAATTGATCTTAATATTCCTTTTTTTATTGAATTAAATAAGTTATTTTTTATTTCTTTATCAAACTTTACAGGAAAAGTAAGAATATATTTTGTATAAAACTGATTATCATTTCCGTTAGGATGATTTATAGCACACCCAAGCAGATAACAATAAAAAGCTATCGGATCAAAATGAATATGATCTTCTTCACCGGCACATACTAAATAAATTTTTGTTGAAGTTTCTGCATGATACGGAATAATAGTATTATATACATTTTCATTCTCATACTTTGGGATCATTTTTAATTCTGTAATAATTGATTCAAGTGTTGCCATATCTGCTTCGGCATTTCTCTTTACATTATTTCCATAATCAAACATAACTTCATTAAAATCTTTGTAAGTATCTTTTGATTTTCCTTCGGTGTTTAATATTTCTTTACTCAGTACAGGTCGTTCAGTGTTAATGTCAAGCCATTTTTCTTTTATAAGATCCCAATTAAAGATCCTTAGGTTTGTTGGATTTTCATATACATAGGAAGCACTTTCATTTAAAGAATCCTCTGTCATTTGTATAAGCTGAAAAGTGTTTGAATCCAGTGCTGCACAGGTTGATGATGTCCCAAAGTCTATCGAAACTACGGCATTTCTGTTAATACAAGACTCTTTATTCTTTTTATTATATATATTGCAGTTGTTTACAGTAAGCAAAAAAGAAAAAACATACGTTTCCAAAGCATCATCAGCAAGCTTGTGTTCAATTGAAAATTTTCCTTCAAATGTAACTTTACTTTGTGAGGGATCAGCTAAAGATGCAATTACTGCGCCAAACTTATCAGTATCAACCAAACAATAATAAGATGATTTGTCTTCTCTCCTCAACATAACTTTTGAATCAAACGAAAAGCCAGCACCATTATCTTTAGCAGCGAATTCCAGTTTTGGAACAGTATCGATATTGTCAAATGAAGAATTCATTTTTATTTCAAATATTCTAATGCCGTGATTTGACCAGATTCCAGTTTTCCCACATATCTCTGCTTCTTTAAGCGGTTCAAATCCTAATAAAATATTTTCTGTAATATCCTTAATAATAATATTCGGAAGTTCACGCTGCTCATTAGTAGTAATCTCAAAGGCACGATTAAAATTCTCGCCATCTATTAAACATGACAACTCTTTGCGTTCTTCATCATTAAGAATCTTTGAACCATTTTCTACCAGTGATTTTAATGTTTCGTATTTAGTGTTTATTTCATCACCATTTTCTGTATAGATGGTTATTTTGGGATTAGTTACAAACTTAGGAAATTCTATCTGATTTATTCCGCTTTCTTTTTCAATATTATATACAACAAAAGTATTGTCTTTTCTGTAATTCATGCTGATCTTAGTTACTCTTTCAATATTCATAGATTCTTCCACTCCTGTATTATTTCTAATATTTAATATTCTCATTCCTAATTCACTGTCAGGTATAATATGATATCTGAAGCAAAATTCACCATGAGTAATATTATCTTTCTTACAAATAGTAAAAGCATTTTTTGCTATTATCCATGCAGTATTTTCAGAGTATAACCATTGTTTCAAATCCAAATAAATTTTATCATATTCTTTTTCTAACAGTCGAAGCAATACTGTTTTCAAATCGTTATCTTCCAGATGATACTGCCAGTAAAAAAGAAGTAAAAACATTACTGATTTTCTGTCGTTTTTTAAACATTCATCCAGCCATTCCAGCTTTTCACACTTATATTTTTTTATAAACCAAAGAATAACCTCTGCTTTATTTTTAGAATCATTTACAGCAGCAACGTCATTCATTCTGGCTATTTTTCCTTGTATTTCACTGTCAGACGGAACTTCCGGCAGCATTTCACTTATCATTTGTTTTTTTTCTTCATCAATTAATTCAAAATTATAAATAAAATCATCCATTTTCCAATATTCCTTTCATTTGAGATATCATTTCATCATCTTTTAGCCTGAACTTAAACTCAACTCGCCTGGAAGAATCCATATCAACAGTTATTCCGTCACTCATGTATACCGGATTACTCCATGACCTTCCGTTTGCAGTTACTATTTTCCTGATTTTTTCAACATCCATATTTTTATTGCTGTCTATTTCTTTCAGACAGTACTGACAAACTGAAAGTGCTCTTTTCTGGGAAAGTTCAAGATTATACATATAATCTCCGTTTGTATCCGTGTGTCCTTCGATAATAATTTCAGATACATAATCCGCATATTCACTGTCCAGAAGGGCTGTAAAATATACCGGAACAAAATCCGCCAGAAATTTTTTCCCGTTTTTAGTCAGTTCAAAGGAATCACTTTTAAACAAAATATTAGAATCAAAAGCAATCGAACCTGTATTATTATCAACAGCAACTTTTAGATCCGTTTTTGAAAAATCGTCCGCCAGACCTTTGATAATTTTCTCTTTCAGACCTATCATTTTTTCAAGCTGTTCCTGCTGTATTTCAAACATCTCTTTTTGTTTTTCAAGTTCTTCACGTAATTTTTCCTGATTTTCTGCCTGTTCTTCCAACAGCTGACGTGCCGCGGCTTCCTTCTCTATTTTTTCCTGATATATTGTCATTGAATTTAATAGTAAAGTAGCCATTACCAGAACAAACATTAATAATAAGGCGGACATCAAATCTGAATATGACTGCCAGAAACTCAGCGGTTCCTCATCATATTCCGACAAATCATTTTTATCATTCATTATTTTTTATCCTCCTTTTTTGAAGATATTTTCTTTTTTTCAGTATCAGGAGTTTGTTTTTTTTCAGAAATACTGTTTTGCTTTATAAATTCACAGATCACCTCTTGGTTTAACTGATTAAATGCTTTTGATACCTCAACCCTAAAAGCACCGGGGATTTCGTCCGTTACTGTTTTCATGTTTTCTAACAGTGCCTTGAATCTGGTAAATAAAGCTGATGTATTTGAATCAAACTGGTTAAATGCTTTTGATACCTCTTTATCTAAATTATCCGGTATCTCATCCGTTACTGTTTTTATGTCATTTAACAGATTATAGAATCTGGTGATTAAAGCTGATGTACTTAAATCAAACTCATTAAACGTTTTTCCTAAACCTTCATTTAACTTACCGGTCACTTCTTTTAAATTATTACTCAAAGAGGAATTGATTCCGCTCAACTCATTTGATGATTGACTTAATTTTTCAGCCGATTCATTCAAAGCAGAAGTACTTTTATCAATTATACCTGCCAGTTCAGCATTGATCCTTTCTGTATTATCAGATGTATTTGAAATAACATTTTTACACTGAACAAGGATTTCTTCAATATTATCCTTAATATCTGCAACGGTTTTTGATATGTCATCACTAACTTTGTTCAAAGCTTTTTCTGTGCACTCTGTCAACTGAGTATTGCTTTGTTCCTGCTTGCTGATTTCCAGCATAATAGTATCTTTTATTGCATTATTGTTTACTTCTGATTTTTCTATCAAATCTTCTATAGATTTCAATATAGTATCATAGTTCTGCTTTGTAGTTTCTGAAGAAGTTTGAATACTTTCTTTTGTTGCACTTACCAGTCCATTGATTTCCTGTTTAGCAGACTCAACATAATCAATAACTGTTTTTTCAAATGTATCATTATTGTCTTTGAATATATCGTAGCTCTCTTTAAGGTTTCTTGCTGTTTCTGTCAATGAATCGATTTTTGCAGAAAGATTTGCATTTGTTTCATTCATCTTTGTAATGATATCATTCTGCTCAGAATACCTGTCAGTCATGATACTGATTTTCTCATTTAAAATATTATTGGATTCTGTAATATTATTCTGGTATTCTTCAACCTTGTCAATATATGACATATATTTTGTATTCAGAGAATCAAAACTTGAGTTAGCATTTGATATTGTATTGGTTGTATCATTCAATGTATCGGAAAGAGATCTCATATTTTCACTGATTTTTTCTCCATCCTGGTTTATTTCAGTAATTATAGACCTTAATTCTGACAATTCTCCGTTTAATATTTCTTCATTCATTTCTTTTAAGTATTCTTTTACCAGCATTTTTAGCTGATTATACTGTTCGGAAGAAAGATTCTTCATAAAATCAACCACTGTGTCAGACATACTGTCAATTGATTTTTTGAACTGTTCAGTAACATCTTCTGTTATGCTTTTCAGGATTAGCTCTGTATTTTTATTAATTCCTGACATATTACTGTTTATATGTTCAAAATTAGTATTTGCATAGTTTACGTTCAGAACAGAATTTTCAACTTTATTTTTAAAACTGTAGTAAGAATCCTTAAGTTCCAGATATAATTTGTGATAGAAGTAATTAAAATACAAAGATAATGAAACACCATATATTGAAGTTATAAATGCTGTTTTTATTGCATCCAGCAATCCTGAAATGCTCCCCTGAATATACTCATATTCTGTATTAAACCCCTTTAAACCTACTATAAGACCAATAAAAGTACCAAGCAGTCCAAAACCGGTCATCATCGGAGATATCAGATCACAGATTGGCTTTTTTATATATGAATTTATTGAAGGAATATTGATGTATTCTGAAATATCTGAATTTACAGACTGATCTTTGTTCCTGTTTGAATTAATATACCTATCATATAATTTCTCTAACCAGGGATTCAAAAACTGTAAATCATGATTAACAAACTGCTCAAAATTATTTTTCAAATTTCTGATTTTTTTGAAATTTACCATTATAAAATATAAAACTATGCCTGTCATTATTATAAGGAAAGTAACATTAATAATATTTAATGCACCGCAAAACCAGGTTCCCAATACCAAAAAGGCTATTAAAAAAGCAAAAAAGATTAGCATAATAAACACTCCCCCGAAAAGTATTTTTAAAGAAAAAAAGCACTTATAAATTCACAGAAAAGCTCCATGAAATTATAAGTGCGTATCAGCCGGCAGAAACACTTCTCCCGACCTTATAAAATATACTTCGCCCTATCATAATAATCCCCACTTATAATCCCCATGAAAATGCCATTCTACATCATATGTATATTTTAACATATTATTTCAAACAATTCAATACAAATTGGCAAAAAAGTATCTTTTTGATGTTTTTGTATATAATGATTCAAAGCTCTGCTTTTTACAAGCAGAGGCGGGGATATCCTCTGTTTTGTTATAATTATTAAAATAATCATAGCGTTTCTTTTCAGCATCTGAAATTTTTTCGGTTGTTCTTATGAATATGCAATAAAAAATCACCACGAACTCTTATTTACATATCACATAGTTCGCAGTGATTTATATTTTAATTTAACTGTTATTCAGAATCGTTATCCCATAATTCATTAGAACATATCTTATAAATTGTATCCCCTAATTCATTTATAGAAGTGAATTCATATCTTTCTTCATATGAATTATTACAATTGTAATTGTAATCAAGATAATAAATATTTACATTATCGTCACTAACAAAATTATCTGATACATGTGTTTCCATATCTGAAAAAACAAAAATATTTACTCTTCCATCACATGATTTAAGCATTTTTTTAATGCACTCTATATTTGAATCAAATTCATCATAATTTGAATACAGAATGTTATCTGAATAATAATCTTCAAATTGATCCAATAATTTTTCCGGGTCAGTTGTAAACTTTTGAACTTCACCATTGTAAACTATTACTGAAGGGTTTTCAAACATACACAAATAACTGTATGCAGCATCCATAAATTTATAAATAAAGTCTGATTTAAAATGATCATTATCCAATTCTTTAAACTGTGAAACAGAGGTATTAAACATAAAAATATTTGCGCATTTTTCAGAAAACTTCTTCTTAAGAGGATTTTCCTGAGATTCTGAAATATTAACATCAAGTGAGATATTATTATTCTCAGCTCCGATTTCTTTAGCGCTGATATGAAGTATTCCGTCATTATCCAATGAATACGTAACTTCAACATCAGTTTCTCCACGTGCTCTTTGAGTAAGATTATTTACAGAAAATGAAGCATAATATTTATTGTCTACTGCATATTTGTTATTACCTTCTATTATATCAAATTTTACAGAAGTTTGATTATCAGAAATTGTAGTGAACTTAGATGATGAAGATACCGGATAAGCACTTCCCTGTTTTAAGATCTCAGAAAATTTACCGGGAATCCTTCTGTTATTCCACGATGATGTTCCAATACTATGAGCAAGAAGTTCTTTGTATTCCATTTTCCTGATCCCTGCAATTCCCTTTGAACTGTTTTCATTATTGTAACACACTAAAGCTGCACCATTAGCTACTCCTTTGGAAACATCGATGCTGCTTTCCGGTCTTTTTTCAAAAATATCATATACTATTTCCGCTATTCTGGGAATATTTGATGATCCTCCCATAAATAAAATAAGATCAACATCATCGATACTGTAACCGGAATGATTTTTATTTTCATCTGTAAAAGAATTTCTGATAATATTTTCTATTTTATCAAAAAGTGGCGATGATTTTTCTTCGAACATTTCTCTGGTTATTGTCATGTCCAGGCTGTAAGGCTGTCCTGTCAGTTCGTTTATAAACAATGCAGGAATACCAATATTGTAATCTTCCATAGAAGATAAACAAATTTTAACCTCTTCTGAAATATTTCTCAGCTTTTGGCAAATACTTAGATATGTTTCTTCTCTGGAAATAAAATTTGTACATTCCTGATATGAATTAAGATTCACTCCGCACTCTTCCAAAATCTGACGAAGTATCATATCATATATTACTTTATTAAAATCATCTCCACCAAGCTTTGAATCTCCGGATACTATTTTTTCATCGTATGATTCACCGTTTTTTTCAATAAAAGCTACATCAAACGTACCACCGCCTATATCCACAACATACACATTTCTGAAATTTGATTTTACTGAAGCATATGCTAATGCAGCGGCTGAAGGTTCATGTATAATGGAATCAACAATAAAGCCTGCTTCTTCCCCTGCTTTCCTTGTTTCTCGTTTCTGACTTGATTCAAAATACGCAGGAACTGTAATTACAGCCTTTATTTCATCACTGCAGTTATATTGTTCCATAATGGCAGTCTTTACTTTTTTTAATATTTCTGAAGCAACATCAGTCGGAGTAAATTCTCTGCCATCAATGATTTTAAGTGGTTCAAGACTTCCCATAAACGTCTTTGAAGATTCTATATACCTGTCACTTTTTATTACAGACTTAACTTTTGCTTCATTTCCGATATATACTTTATTTCTCTCATAAAGCAATGCAGATGGCAATGTCGGCTTGCTGTTAAATTTAACTGTTGACATTTCACCATTTTCTCGCATTAAACAACATACTGTATTTGTTGTACCTAAATCTATCCCAACAGTAACCATTCTTTTTCCCCCTTATAAAAAAACTTTTTTAATATAATCCGGTCAATTGCACCTTTCTATTTTTATTCATAGAATCCCGATTCGTTAGCCTGATCATAAATATCCGAATCTGAATTGCTTAACAACTTATCAGATCCTCTTTCGGAATCAGCCGCTAACCCTGACAACATAGACGATAGTTCTGTTTGCTGCGACTGTGTATCTGTTGTTTCTGTCTGCTGTAACGTTTGGTCCGATGGTTCTGTCTGTTCTGACATTTGATCCGTTGGTTCTGTTTGTTCTGACATTTGGTCCGTTGGTTCTGTTTGTTCTGACATTTGGTCCGTTGGTTCTGTTTGTTCTGACATTTGATCCGTTGGTTCTGTCTGTTCTGACGTTTGATCCGTTGGTTCTGTCTGTTCTGACATTTGATCCGTTGGTTCTGTCGGTTCTGACGTTTGATCCGTTGGTTCTGTCGGTTCTAACGTTTGAGCCGTTGGTTCTGTCTGTTCTGACATTTGGTCCGTCAGTTCTGTCGGTTCTGACATTTGGTCCGTTGGTTCTGTCAGTTCTGGCGTTGGATTCGGTGATACTGACAGCGATGGACATTTTTCTTTATCAGCAATACATTGTTTAGAAAAAGCACATAGATCTTTAATGGTTGAAATCAAATTTTCCTCAATCTGATCAATTAATGGATTATCAAGATTTACTTCATGTTTACTATCCTGTTTATCTGTATTGTTTCTTGATTCACTATTCTTTAATAATGGTATAATTGAATTCAAAGTACCATTTGTTTCAGCACTTTTAATATATATTTTTTCTAAAAATTGTTTTACATTTTCCAAGTTTTTCCCCATTCCATCTATCTTGTCAACACTATTATCTATTTGTGGTTTTAAATCAGATTTAATATAATCTAATGTATTAATACTCACCTCTGTCTTTCGTTCTCTATTATTTGGAATATTAGTATTGATCAATTTATTCGCTTGATCAATCTTATTTTTAAGATTAAAAAATATTCCTGGAATTCTTCCTTGCTTTAATTTTTGACTTATAATATTATCGCAAATCTCACTTGCCTCTCTTAAAAGCCTTGATAATTCACCTAAGAAATTTTGCTCCATTTCAACTCTCCTTTACACTTTAAATATCGATCCTTCTGCAATAACTTCACAATAGTCATTTGCAATTTTATACAGGATATCATGATTCTGTATTTTTAAGGAAAGATTGACTATTTGATTTGGCAACCTGCTGCAGTCAATATTCAGATATCCTATCTTTTTGCTTTCAGCTTCTGATGCATCATCAGTTGGTGCCTGATATACAGAAAGTTTCTGGATACCACTGTCTGTGTTTACTTTAAATCTGTGACAAACAAACTCATCATAGTTTGAATTGCTTTTAATATATGGATTAAAATGTCGTTTCCGGTCTTCTGTTGAAGAAAAGACACCTGTAGAATAAATTACTTTCTGAATAATGTAATAATCAAATTGTTCACCTAACGTCAGACTTTTACAGTATAGTCCTGCACCAAATCCAACCATTTCAAAAATATCAACTGAAGAAGAAATAATAGGTTTTTTTCCGAAATAGTTTTCGATATATTGCTGAATACAAGCTATTTTACATGTTCCTCCTACCAGTATTATTTTATCAAAATCATTTTTTGAAATACCTGATCTTAAAACGGAATCATCAAACGTCTTTTTCATTCTTTTAAATATATCATTATCCTCAAGCAGCTGTTTAAAATCCTTTACTGATATTTCTTCTTCAACATATTCATAATTCATACCCTCAACGCATACTTCCATACAATCGGAGTCATCATCAAGTTCAGAAAGCTGTTCCTTAATGTCATTACAAGTTTTAAATATCTCATTTTCTTTTTTCGCATCTGGAATATTTTTAAATTTGGAAGTATAGTATTTCACAAGGATATTTGTAATATCATATCCTCCAAGTCTCGAATCTCCGCCTGTTGCCAGTGTTTCAATCTTTATACGGTCTCCGTTTTCATAAGTAAAACTAAAAGCTGTGGTATCCAAAGTACCGCCGCCAAAATCTACTATCATTATGTTCTGAGATTTTCCGTTATCAAGAGCATCATTAAAAATTCCATAGCATAACGATGCAGCAACAGGTTCTTCAATAAGACTTTCAACATGCAGTCCTGCATTTTCAGCTGAATCGGAGATTATATTTCTTGTATCTGCTTTATAGTCATATGGGACACTCAGAACAACGTTAATTTCTTCATCATCGGAAAAATCATTTGGATGATTTTTTTTGACATTGTCATGAATATACTTAAATATCATAGTACACACTTCAGGTGCTGTAAAGGTCATCTTTTCTCCGGTTTTATCTGCAATGATACTGCATCTCCAATCAGGATCAAGAAGATGTCTTTTTATCCCGGTTATATAATTCTCCTGATGAGAATTTGGTGCTGTTACCATAGTTTTTGCACTTTCACCAATGAGAATATTATCAGCGTCTTTAATATACACTACATTTTCCACATAATTATTACCATATGCTCCGATACCATTTACTATTTCAACGTTACCGTTTTCTTTTTCGTTCCATTTGGTAACCAAAATTGTTGATGTTCCAAAATCTATGCCTAATTTCAAAACAGCATCCCTCCAATTCATTTATAAAAACAATCTATACAACTTTATACACATATGCATCACCTTTTAAAAAAAGTGAGATTTTTTGATCGGAAGTATCATCATAAAATACATATGCATAACGATTTATCGAATGAATTTTTTCATATTTGGTTTGATCTGAAGTTTCAAACTTTTCTGACCCGACATTCACATCATATGCATCAAAATCCATCTCATCTCCAGATTCCAGAACCAGATTTGACACACCAATTTGTTCTAAATACTGCATAAAAATTGATACGATCTTAGATATTTCTTTACTGTCATTTTTTGAACAATAATCATATGGAAAGCTTTCAAGAAGTTCCGTTATTGACTTTGAACATAATTCTCTTATTTTTTTATAAGTATTCTGAATATCCGGATCTAAATATTTTTCAATATTTTTTTCGAATGATTTCCAATGATTATATAGATTTGTCTTTTTCCTTATTAACAAGTTGCACATTTTCAAGAAAGATTCATCATAATTTTGTTTTTTAAGTTCATCTATCATCTTACTCAATGAATCAAAAAATTCATCTGTACAGGATATAAATTTTTCCTTAAAATCTCTCAACTGTTCTGTATCTGCACCGTTTTTTATGATTTTCATATACAAGGGTTGATTGAACTTCTGATTTTTGCTGTCATTGAGTTTAAATCGGGTGATATCTGAATTTAACGGCAAGACATTTTTTTTCTCCTCAATTTCAACATATGTTTTTCTTGACTCTATTCTATCTTTCAAATCTTTCAGATTATTCAAATCTGTCCTGAGTTTTTCTAAAATTCCACTGTAAGTCCGTTCTGAATTATAAACATCGTTACTATTCATTTCGCACCTCTTTATCTAACTGATTTAATTTCAGATCTGACAGTCTTTCCTTCATTAATTGGTAAATCATCTTTATTTATTAAAGATGCGTCAACTGACATTGTGTAATCTTTATTCATTTTAAACGATACATTTACAAATGTATCGTTCTGCATTAAGCCTTCCGGTAAATCAGTAATTTTAATTGTGGCAACATGTTCAACATCTTTGCAGAGAATGCTTTCCGGAATTTCATTGGCTGAAGTTGAAAATACTGAAAATTCTATCTCTTTCGGATTGTTTTTTGATATAGCATATTTTTTTGATGTTTCAAAAGGAAGCTCAATATTTTTTTCTACCAGCACATCATAATGATAGTCACTTAGACCAAGGCCAAATGTTTGAAGTGTATTTGTATTAACCAGCTTAATTTTTTCCGGATCTGCAAGTCCTCCATTTTTAGAATATACCACTGTTTCCATAGCAGCACCCTCACTGACAAGTGTCGCAAGATTACCTATGATAAGCGGGTCTTTTCCGAAAAAGTCTTTTAAATGTCTTTGAAGAATATTTATACTTGATGTTCCTCCGACAAGAATTATGTCATCAATCTGAGTTTTATCCAGGCTAAGATAATTTGTTTCCAGAACTTCAACAAGTTTTTCTTCAACTCTGCCCAAAATATTCATTTGAATAAGATTTTCAAATTTTTGATTTTCAAAATTAAGAGAATATTCAATTATCTCATCTCCTTTTTTTAAATTAAGGCTGATCAGATACTCTTCCATAATCTCTCCTGACAATGCTATTTTACATTCTTCACAGGATTTGTAGATCATATTCTTATTTTTCGCATAATCTTCCTTAGAAAATCCTGAATCATTTATAGAATTCATATCAATGTCATAATCTGAAAGAAGGTTATCAAATACTTCTTTTTCAATAAGCTTTGTTATATCATCTCCTCCAAGATGATGATCACCTGATTTTCCTATAATATTGTACTCAGCACCAAATACGCTGTTACTGTCAGGTTTTATTTCAATAATTGTAGTATCAAATGTTCCGCCGCCAAAGTCATAAACCAGAATATGTCTGGTCTCTTCAAACTGGTTCTGATAAAAATATCTTATTCCTGCAGCGTTAGGCTCCAGCTCTGTTTCTACCCTACTAAAACCTGCTGCAGTACATGCCCTTTTAACTGCTTCGATTTCTGTAATATCAAAAGAAACCGGAACAGTCACAACCACATTACTTACTGATGTCTTTTTATATTCTGAAGCCAGCTTTCTTATATTTCGAATGAATGATACTGCTGCTTCAAAAGCGGTTACTTCAATATAGCCTTCAGAATCTCTTGATTTCGGTTTAACATTTAATACAAACTCCTCTGTATTCCATATTCTTTCTTCAAATTCAGAACACTGATCAATCAGATCTGATCTTACTATGCTGTCTGAAGAAACAAGAATACAATCATTTTGTTTCATCAGATTATAGTATAATAATTCTTTTTCAGTCAATGTACTTTCTTCATCAGTTGCATTTAATCCGGTTAATTCAGTATATTTTTCTGTTGCTTTTAGTTTTTCTATATTATCAATTGCAGTTAATGCTCTGCCTGACAATTCATTTTTTAATGAGCTTTCACGCAGTTCATCAACAACACAATCCGGAATAAAGGCTTTTCCGGAAAAGCTTTCATCGTTAAAAACATCCAGTATATATTCATTTGAATAGAATGAATCAGTGTCAATTATAAATACTGTGTTATCATAACTACGCTCTTCTTTTTCCTCAGAATTTTTATTTGCATACCTGATCGTATATTTATAATTTTCATCAGCAATATGAGTCTTAAAAACTGTAGCTAAACTTTCTGCATGCATAATTCCTCGTCCAATTGCATCTGAACCATAACGATAATCACCAGGGCCGTTAAAAAGAACTGCTGTTGGAATTATTACAGAATTTCCTGCAAGTTTAACTGCTGACGGCTTACCGTTGGCAAATTCTGAAACTACAGAATTACAAGTTCCAAAGTCCAAACCGATCCATGAATCACTATTATTTTCAATATCATTTAAAATAAAAATATTTTCCATAAAAAAACCACCTTACATTATAAATTTATTAATTAAAAAAATCCGACCCAATCAATGTATATATTTCTTCACTGCCCGGTTCATATTCATCAGCACCAAAGACAATTCTGAGATTTTGTTTTTTTATTGCTTTATTATATATATTTCGTACGCTTCTTGCATTCCCAAAGTTTTTACTTTCTTTTTCTTTAAAAATTATATCTGTAAATATACTTACAGCTTCATCTGACAATTTATAATGTTCTTTATCACAGTATTTTTGCAGTATCTGAACACATTCATCGACAGAATAATCATGAAATTCAATTGTCGTCCCTACTCTGGAATCAAGACCTGAATTAGACTTTTTAAGTCTGTCAATATCATTTGTATATCCTGCAAATATTATACATGCATTATTTACATTATCCTCCATGAACTGAAGTATTTCATTTACAGCATCTTCCTTAAAAGAATTACCGGATCCATGATCATTCGGATCACTTGCCAAAGCATACGCTTCATCAATAAGTAAAACTCCGTTAAGTGCCTTTTTTAGCATTTCAGCTGTTTTCATTGATGTCTGACCAACATAACCTGCTATCAGATCCTTGGCAGAAATTTTATTAAAATTTGGTGTCTTTAATGCACCCATCGCATACAAAGCTGAAGCAAATATTTTCCCTCCCGTAGTTTTTCCTGTTCCGGGGTTTCCTGTAAAGGCGTAATGACCAAGCATCAAAGGATATTCCTGATCTTTTCTGAACTTTTTATTGTACTGTATACGTGAATTGATCAGCATTATCTCAGATTTTAATTCATCAAACCCTATATAATCATCAAATTGTTTTAAGACCTCATCAAGATTTGCACTTTGCATCTGTGTTCGTATGATCTTCTGATACTCCTTAGGAACATCTTCATATGTAAGAATAAATCTATCAGAATTTGAAATACTATTTTCAATTATTCTCTTTTTTCTGTTATTATCCATAGATTCAATAAGGCGTTCTACAGAACGAGCATTTCCAAAGTTTGGAGTTATATTTCTCGTATCATACCAGTTTTTAAAAAGAACTTTCAATTTATCCTTACAGTTATTCAGCATTTCACGATTTTGTTTTTCAAGCATTCTCTCCATGATCTCATACAGCTGCTCAGATGTATAATCCGGAAAATCAATCACTTCAACTCTTGATTCTATACCGGGATCAATACTCATAAAATCATCAAATCTTGAAGTATATACAGCAAAAATAACGGTAAACGGCTCCTCTGTCATAGGATTAAGAAGCGACCTGAGTGCAATTTCTCCGAAGTGATTTCCGTGTAAATTGTGTGCTTCATCAATAAAAAGAAGTGCATCTTTTTCTTTGGCAGTGTCAATTTTTTCTCGTATTATTTCAGCAGAATTACTTTGAAGAAGTGAAAATGCATTAAGCATAATAATATCTTTTCCACCCATAACCTTCGTAATTCTAAAGAAATCCATAAGCAGCTTCGCTCCGGTTGTTTTACCTGTTCCGGGATTTCCCCTGAAAATCATATGCCGTGGTCTTGGAGGTTCATCAGTTGTATCGCCATGAAGCATTCTGTATTCTTCAATATTAAGATTCTGAATACTTATCAGATCCTTCATAAATCTGAATCCGACATACTTTTCATCAATATCTTTGAATACTTCTTCAATTGTTTTGCTTCTTTTTTCAGTTATTATTCTGTAATCTTCATCTTTAAAGTCTTTTAAAGTTACTGTTTTTAAAGGATCATTTCTTTTATTTACTGATGCTGTAACAGAGCTTACCCAATTTTCAACAGTTCTGGCATTTGCAAATTTTCGTCTGTCTCTTGTCTGATATTTTGTCTCTTTCCAGTAATCAAGACCTTCCTCAACCTCCGTCGAAATCTTATAGCCGCGCTTGTAAAGATTATTAATAAATATTTTCTTAAGAAGAGATGGCTTAAAATCTTCAATAAGAATGATATTATCCTCACCTTTAAAACGACTTTCAAGACCGGGATCCATATCAAAAAGTGCTCTTACACCGTCATGCGAATCGATCTTACTGAGAGCATAACCTGCCAGAATAAGACAAAAGTGACGTCTTTTATCTGTCATAGCCTGGACAATTGTTGTAATAGCTTCTTTTCTGTAATTGGCGTTGGAATTAGTCGATTCATTTTTATTTACATATAAATTATGAGCTTCGTCAATAAACAGAACGCCGCCCTCAGCCTCGTTAAGAAGATCAGTTACTTTTGCAGGTGTTTCCCCAACATACTGCCCGATAATTGAATTCCCGCTCACTTCAACAGTATGTCCGACTTTAAGATATCCTGCTCTATGAAGGATCTGACCTATAAGTCTCGCAACCGTACTCTTACCGACTCCGGGATTTCCTTCGAGCATAAAATGAGGAATATCTTTCACATCTGTATCCTTTTCTGAAGTTACCCTTAAAATATCTTTATCCGGAACAAAGCTGTCAAAACTGAATACGTCTTCATCATCATTCAAAACCGGCAGTACATCAAATTCAGGACTACTGAAACGTTCATATATCTTTTCCCAGCCTTCTGTATTCAGTTCTTTCAGAGGATCTTTTTTTGTATCAATGCTGTTATTATATATTACACTTACATCATCAGCAGTTATTTTTACACTGTCTTCTGACTGCCGGTTTATATATTCGGAAAGCTTAAGCTTTATATTAAATAATGTACATTTTTCAGTTTTATCAACTCGGCTATAAAACAGTATCTGCTCAGCTATAACTTTTTCTTCTGAAAACAAATAATCAAGATGTTTGTTTTCAGAAGTACCTACTATTTTAAGATATCTTAATAAATATGATATCTCGTCAATATCCGGCATGCCAACATAATAGCATCGTTTCTGATTAAACAAAGGAGTTCCGGAACCACTTGTCACACTATCCATTAAAAGATTAGAAAATCCTGCACAGTTTATATTCTGAGCCAGATTCATAAGATCTGCACTGTTTGAAATATCATTGTTATGAAGTAAAATAACAATATTTTCATTTTTCTTTTTATAATCGCCCATTTCCATCTGTGACGAAAAAAATACTTTATATTTTCTAAGTATTTCTTTTTTGGTATTATTCAGAAAATCCATTGCATTTCTAAAAATCAACGCCGTTTTAATATCAGGATCATTTAAAAATGTCATCGCTTCCTGATAATAATTAGTTTCTGTTATTTCTCTCTGAACATGAGTGATTTTTATGCTGCTGTCAGTAACTGTTTCATCTTCTGTTTTTTCTTCATCAAGCTTAGTTTCGTCTTTCAGTTCATTAATAACCTTTGAATCATCAACAAATACATTTGTTCTATGTCTTTTTTTCTTTTTATTCTTTTCTGTATTGTCCACTACAGATTTTTCACTGTTGTTTTTGTTAAACAAATCTTCTTCTGCATTATGACCATATTTTGCTCTGTACTCACTTCCGGCTCTTGATATTGACAAAGCAGCACTTTTATCATCATATGTATGTTTACCTACTACACGGCTTCCGTCATAAAATACAATTCTGTCATATTCAGCTGCGATCAGCATGTTTTTAAGATAAACATTAAAATCAGTAATATCAAGATTTTCAGTAATATATATATCACTGAGATTACCGTAAAGCATAAATAATCTAAGATTATATTCTTTATTTGATGTTAAAAAATTCTCTTTTTTCATGACAGATTCACTTTTCCTTTCAAAGCTCTGCTTTTAACAAGCAGAGGCGATTCGCAGAATCGCTGACCAAACAGTCGGAGATTGTACTCCGACTGAGCGGGAAGATAGAACCCGCCGCCTACAGAGGCGGGAGATATCCTCTGTGTTGTTATATATTTTTTTCTATTTCACTACATTTAAAACTATAAATAATTTATTCTTCATGCGAGAATTATAGGTTTATTATGTAATTTATAAAGAAATCATATCATAGGAGATCTTTTTTGCTCAGTATTTTTTATATCACTAATTTTAACATTTTGCATTCTTGATGCAGTGCCGACTGATTTCTCCACGCAAGGTTTTACACCAAGATTTCTTGTTTCATAGTATTCTGAAACACCCTTTACAATATCCAGTCTGATTTCTTCCTGCCTGTCAGGATTGATATTGTCAGTAAGCTGATGTATTTCAAATGCTGTTTCAACTCTCTTAGGCTTATCATCAGGTTTCAGTATTATTAGTATCTCTTCTTTTGTAATATTGTGCCTGAATTTGATGTAAAAATCATTTGTATCACGGTCTCCTTTATATCCGCTTTCAAGCATGGTAAAATTCTGTTCTTCCAGAGTATCAACAATTGTCATGCCTATGTCTTTTCTGATATATGAATTTTCAAGATTTTTTGCTGACCAGTTCCATATGTTGATGAAAGACGGAGTCATTTCATTTACTAACTCATCATAAATAATTTTAAGTTCTTTTAATGATGAAGATTTTTCTGTTCTGTTATAATAATCATCAAGACTTTTCTTATAGCCTTCAATAAGTCCTTCGCTGTAATCATAGATAGTTGCTTTTATTTTACGTTCATCGTATTCAAATTCTATATCTGAATTTTCTTCGACAAGATGCGATAATTTTTTCAGTTCAAAAAACAGCATTGTTTTATAGTTTTCAATTTCATTTTTTTCAAGAGCCATTTCGTAGAAAACATCAAGTGCTGTATTTTTAATATTTTCTGCCATAGCATAACTTGCTTCATACATACCGCGATTATATTGAGAAAGCATATCATTATACGCCATTTCAAGTATTTTGATTTTTCCGGTCGATTGACTGTTATTATCTGTATTTTTATTTATATAATCCAGCTGGTTTTTTGTATTTTCAATTGCTTCCAGTGCCTTTCCCTGACAATATTTTTCTTTTGCAGCAAGATTATTTGAAAGTCCGGCGATTTCCTCAGCCTGACTCTTAAATGTATTCCTGATTTCTTTTTTGAATTCTTTTATTTTATCAGCTGTCACACTTTCATAATTTTTATGAATATCTGAAAAATCAGATTCTATTTTTTTACTCATTTCCTTTGAAACACTTCTTACTCTGTTTTGAAATTGCGAAATGTTTTCAACATTAAGTTTCGCTGCTTCCGAAGAGAAGTTTTCGCTGATTCTGGAAATATTTGAAGCTGTCTGTCTAATAGCATTTTCATAATTTGAATTAAACGCTGATGATACATCATTTAATGAACTCAATACTTCTCTTAATTCCCCTCGGGTTTCATTAAGCACCATTTCCCGCTCAGATGATTTTCTACTGTGATAATCACGAAGAGCTGATACACCATCGGCAACCGCGCTTCCGATCTTATATGCTAAATACCCTGCACCTGCTATTGCTATACCCGGTAAAGCGATTATGCCATCTACCAGTACCTCTGATTCTCCGCTCATATATAATCCTCCCCTATTTCATTAATTTTTATTTTTCCAGGACATATTATTTCTATTGATAGTAATTTTTTCATCATCCGAAAGTTCTGAAGAAAAAACAACTTCAATTTTCATCATATTACTTTTACTTTTACTGTCATTGATAAGATTCATATCACAGTTATTTATTTTATTTTCTTCAAGCCTGTCCAAAACTATATCATTCAATTCATCCCACAATTCATCTACTGATGCTATTCCGCCTACACTTTTAGGTATTATTTCACAGAAAATGCTGTTTTTTAAATAAAAGTTAAAAATACTTGTTTCAGTTGAAGTATTAAAATAAACGTTGGGATAAATAAAAAAATATATAATATCTCCGGTCGCTTTCTTTAATTTCAGAACATACCGTTCACGATAGTCAGGATATTGTACCGAATATTCCTCTTTTTTGATATAGTTCTCGTACATATATTTATAATCTTCATATACATAACGACCGTTTCTGACACCTTCACAATACTCATCTTCAAGTTCAAAATTATTTTCCTCAAGTAAATCGATTATAATATCTTTAATTCTAAGTCTTGTACAGAAACAATACAAATTTCTAAAGGCAAATTCACATGTTTTATTGTATTGTAGTAACAGATATGACAACTCATTAATATATTCCTCCATCATTTCAATTG
Source organism: Oscillospiraceae bacterium (assembly GCA_045643005.1). Classification (GTDB taxonomy): domain Bacteria; phylum Bacillota; class Clostridia; order Oscillospirales; family Ruminococcaceae; genus HUN007. The sequence goes on from JAZUJY010000043.1 coordinate 32,199, forward strand.
ACAACAGATCATCAGAATTATCATTTCTGAAGCTTAACATATATTTTTCAATTCCAAATCTGTATATTTCATTGATACGTCCTGAATGCAAATTAAGTTTAGTGATTATTTCTGAAAATTCTCTGTTTGACCAGTAATTAAAAATATTGTCATTGGTCAGGTCAAGCTTATATCTGCAATAATTACGTATTCTGTTCTGAGATGAATTTATCAGACTGCTGATAATTTTATACTGATTTTCATAATTCTGAAATGCTATTCTCCACTCGTCAATCTTTCTATCAATATCATATTTAAAAATATCCAGAAGCATTGTACCTGATTCTGAAAGAGCGACTGACGCATTATGCATTCCGTTATCATGAAGATTGGAAGCTGCATACCCGTAATTCATATATGTTTTAAGTTTATCAGGGAAAAATACTTCATGAGGAATATTATTGAATTCATCATATTTTTCAAAAAATTTTTTCAAGCTAAGATCTGACTGCGTTTTGCTTTTTTCTTCCTTATCTTCTATATCATGTTTTATTTCTTCAAGATCTTTTTTTAATTTTGAACTTTCTTTTTTCAGTTCTTCTTCACATACTAACAGTTCATCCTGAAGTTTTGAATATTGATTTTTTAGTTTATTCATTTCCCTGTTATGAGATGATATTGTTTTCTGCTGAAAATCATTCAGTATGCGATAATACTGTTCCTGCATTTCCTCATCATGCTCTTTCAAAGCCATGTTCATATTGTTCTGAAGTTCGTTTATACGTTTCTGACTGCTGCGCTGATAATCTGAAAGTTTCCTGTTCATTGTACTTTGAAGGCTGTCAAGTTCTCTTTGAAGATTTCTTACCCGGTTTCTAAGATCTGTGTATTTACTCATATATTTTTATCTCCTTCAAGTTCTTTGACAACAGCTAAGGTCTGTGAACTTCTGTATCTGACTATCTTTTCTGCAGCATCATAGAATTGCTTGATATCAGAACGTATTGTTTCTATCTCCTTGTAAACTTCTGCAATGTCAAAATCAAACGGAACCTGTATTTTTTCTATATTCGGATCCACTTCTTTTAATTTTTTTCGTAACTCCGCGATTTTGCGTTTATAGTTTTCGTTTACTGATAAATAATAATTTTTTTCATTATTTATTGTCTCTTTTGTCTCATATGGAAATTCTTCTTTCGGAGGCTTATTAAATTTAATTTTTTTCGATATTTCTTTTTTCTCAGTCTCACTGATTTTTAAATTTAATTCGTTTCTAAATTCATTCATTTTTTCAGTTGCTATATTAATTTGTTCCGATTTTGCTATTATATCACTTATATCTTTTTTTATTTCATCAGCATTAATATCCAATGGAATATCACCGTCGGCAAAAATAGGATATAATTTCTTAACTTCTATTTTCAAAATAAGTACTTCTTTTCTTAAATCATCTGTTTCTCCGATGCAAAGCTTAAGTTTACTGCTGAATTGTTCATAAATATTTTCTAAATTGTTATATTCTTTTTTTATATTTTCAAGCTTTGTTTTTAATAATTCAATTTCTGAATATTCTGACATGATGATTACTCCCCTTTTCCGATTTTTTTGATAGTATTCCAAGCATCCAAAGATTCCCTTGACGGCACACCTGTCATAGTTATTTGATTATGGTTTATTGAAAATGTTACTTTTCTATCTGATTTTTTTCTATAATAATTATTTATTATATGTTCAGAATACCGCTCTGTCAGTCTGATAATACGTTGATTTGATGAACCAACTGCATGCATCCCGTCATTTAAATTATGAATATACTCTCCGTCAATAAGAATATCTGTTTCTTCAAGAAGACTTTTTACAGCTGCGCTCCGGCTGCTTAACAGATCTTCATATTGGTTTCCCGTATATACTATCACTCCATAATCCGGTCTTTCTTTTTTTATGATTTTAATCATTTCAAAAACCCCTTCAGCCTGCAGAAATGGTTCTCCGCCACTAATTGTAATACCTTCAGTTTCTTTTTCATCTATAAACATATGAGCTAAAATACCTGCATTAATCAAAAATTCTTCATTTAAAGAATGAGAATTAGCGGCAATACAGCCTTCACAATTTCTCAAACATCCCTGAACCCATAGTACACTTCTTTTAAACGGACCTAAAAGCTCTGTTTGCTTTTGAAACATATATGTGTTTATATTCATCATGTATCACTTCATTTCAAGCTTATAAAAACAAAAAACACCACATAGATATAATTATACCTGTGGTGTTAAAAACTAATATTTCCCCCAAAAAGTACAATGACTTTTCCCCACAAGTCAAATTGCAACAACATGTATCCCATAATAAAATATAATATTATTATATAATATTTTGTTATAAGTGTCAACATAAAAATAGATATTTTTGTGTTTTTTAGTTACTATTCTTATTTTTGCTTTTCACAGTTAATGCAACACCGACTATTTTTTATGTAGCGTTTTCTTTGACTGTGTTCATTTTATTTGATCATAAATCTACAATATCCAGCAGCAACTCATATTCTTTCCTTGCATTCTCGCTCATTATATGATTTTCCGGAGTGTTTTTGGAATAAACCGCATCAACTTTTGATGATTTTATATTTTTATATGTGAGTAAATCATCTGCTGTCAGATTAAGAGTACCTAATATTTTCTGAAAGTGACGTTCAAAAGTCGCTTTGCTATCAATAGTTCCGGAAAGTATTTTATCCAGAGTAGGTCGGGAAATACGTTTCAATAATTTCGCAATTATTTATGTGCATGTACTTGAAATTTAAGATATTTTTGAGTATACTTATTGATAGAGCCATTGTGTTTCTCATTTTGCATTCTATTGTTGTGGTAACTTTAAGAATACATGAAACACAATGGTTTTTCAATACCTTTTTAAAAATTTTCTTCGACTAAGAGTGCAGAAGACTCATGATTTTCTCAATTGACTGTAAAATACTATTAGTGACTTGATCATTTTTTTGCGACAAAAATTTCAGAAGAATACAATCATTTTTCAGATCATAGCCTGCAATTCTTCCTTTGATGACCAATGTCCTGTTTTTTTCATCAAATGCCATATCATCATTTTCCATGAAACAAAATCTTTCCGCATAAACATTATTTGAACTTTTTTGAACAGTGCCGTCCTGTGATTTAAAATATGTAACGATAATATTATCATCACGAAGCTCATATATCAGATCGTCAAGTTTATTGTTCAGGGAAGCTGTTTTAAGCAGTTTGTTTAATGATGTATTAAATCTTAATTCTGTTTCCATATAGATCTTCTTGATCATATTCGACGTACAGTGTCTGACGATCATATTCATAGTAAGTTCATATACAGGATTTTTTTTAACTGAAAAAAACGCGTTGAATCTCTCATTAAGGAATTTTACATCGATCGGATCAAACATTTTGACAAGATAATCATAAATTTTGTTCAAACGTGATTCCTTTATCATTTTTTCAACTGTTTTGAATATGATATGCGCTTTTTCATCTTCCTCAGAAACATCAGTACATGTATCGTTCGGAGAATCAATTTCGTAATGTCCTGTGAAAAAATCATTCAGAATAGGGTCTTTCTGAACTGTTTCAAAAGATTCAGTATCAGAAAACATCACTTTGTTTTTGAACGTCCCTGAATAGATCGGATTATAAAATTCATTGCTGTACAATGTATCAAACAGCTGCCTGATATCATATTGTCTTTTTGGGGATTTCAGAATATCCGATAAAATTTTCAATGATCTGCGGGTCATCTGCAGCGTCAGGGAATGATATATAACAAATCTGATATCCTCTTTATCAGCCTTGCCGGAGGAAGATATTTTATTCAATATTTCACAAAACCTGTCATTTACTTTTTCTCTCTCTTTGCAGACAAGGTTTAGGTCCATACCCTCCGCTATTATTTCTGCATCATTAAAATCAAATCTGGTTTTTCTTTCAGAGCAATTATTGTCATTGATATCAAAACCATTTTCTGATCTTCTTTTCAGCCATTCAGGATTATTCATGAATTGTAGAAAACAACTCAGATTACTGTATCCGGTCAGCATTCTGAATATATCGGTATTTTCAGAATAATATTTTATTACATTTCTGTTGCTGCTGTCCGGAAGTTTATTATAATCATCAAAAAAAATAAAACTTCTCACATTATCATAGATCGTTGAGATCATCTCAAAACTGTTGAGCTTTATTTTCAGTGTTCTTTTAAGGAAATTATTTTCTATCTCACGGCTTCTGTACGGCAGACACAGATAACGTATATTTATATGCTGAGCAAGCTGAAAAATATAAACCGAATAATATGCCGGAGAATACTGATTTATATTTTCAGTTTCAACATATCCTATCCCTTTCATTCCCTCAGGATACTCAAACCTGTTCAGATGAAGTTCTCCGGAAAATGTATATTTTCTCAGTTCTCTGTTAAGTTCAGCCGGATCATAATATTTACTGATTATTTTTCCAAAATCATTCAGATGCATCTCAGCTCTGATATATGAATTAAAATAAATATTCAGAATTTCATCTGCACTTAACTGCCAGGCTGCTCTGCTGAAAAATGAACTGTGATCTGCTGATACATTTTCATCCTTCTTTATGTACAGTAACTCATTTTCAAACTTGTATTTATTGTTATCACCGGCTTTTTTAAGATATTCACCTGTTACGAGAAAATTTTCCTTTAAAAGAATATCTGTACAGCTTCTTATAACAGCGGCTCCGATCGGTTCTGTATGAGACAGAAGCGTTTCCGAAAAAAGATCGTCCTGCTTGTAAAACGGCATGCTGCGGACAAATTTTTCGGCATTATACGGATCGGATTCTATACAATACGAATAATAAAGAAATGATACTACCTGTTCAATATCTTTGTTTCCAAACGAATTCACTTTTTTCAGCCATTTTTCAAGCTGATCATTACTAAAATATGAATGACCTTCTTTGGCAAGCTGAAGTCCGGCATATGATATCATAAGAAGATGCTCCGGAACGTCAGTGCAGGAAAATCCCATATCAATAAAATCTTCAGATGTAAACTGAGTCTGATTTACATGCCATCCCGGAAACATAGAATACAAAAGGCGGAAATAAATAAAATAATTATTTTTGACCGCAAATGAAAGAAGCTCACCTATCGTCGAATTGTCAGGAACAAGGCTGGAAAAATTTCCTTCATTTTCCTTAAGGAAATTTCTGTTTATATCCTCAGAATAATGAACCGAAAAATATCTGAGAATAGGGTCAAGCAGATCTCTTTCTTCCTGAGATATATCATGAACTGCATTTATACATTTTCCGACCTCGTAAAACAAACTCTCTCTCTGCCTGTCGTCAAGACTTCCGACCGCCTGCGGCAATACCGCACCTTTATGCTCAGGATCAAGATAGCAAAATGCAGCATGAAGCTCAGCACAGCGCTGTGTATCCGGTTTTTCCGAGCTTAATTCATCGATAAAATTTTTTTCGGTTTTTTCACGAAGTTTACCCATGAATTCACTTATTTTTTCCGGAAAGCATTTGTGTGTTTGAAAATATCCTGCCGACACAGCCGCATGAAGAGGCATTTCATCAGAGATCATCTCGAGCATCTTCATAATGTATTCTTCAGGATATTTCAGAAACATTCTCAGCTGGGAACGAAGTGTTCCGAAGAGTGCTTTTTTATTTTTGCTTTTCAGAAATACAAATGAAATTCTTCGTTCAAACATTTCCAAAGATGTGGTCACGATTCATCACTTCCAAAATTTTCAAAAAGTACATCATCATCAAAAAGCAGTTCGCTGTAAAATACATAATAGTTTTCGTCTTCAAACTGATAATATGTTTTCGGACGTCGATTTCCTTCTATAGTTTCTTCTCTCAAAATACCCATATCACGCGCCAGTCTCAGTGCCTCAAGTGTATTATAGTTTTTATATCCTAACAAACTGTCGACTTTTGCCATAAGAGCAAGTATCTGATTTTTTTCGACCAGACTGTTTTCAAGTCCTGTAAGGGAGGTCAGTGCTTTAAGATAATCCTCAAGCACATCAAGATTAGGATCCTTTTTTTCATTACGTTCACGATCAAAAAGCTGCTGCAGATACTCGGCAGTAAAATCTTCTGGCACCATGCCCTGCTCCTTGGCCATCATCGTAAAATTATAAAGCTTTAACGGTGTTGTCAGCGGTTCAAAAATAAATGCTTTATCTTCATTTTTCAAAGCTTCTTCAAGCAGATCAAGCACATTTCTGTCGTCACAGTTTTTTCTGAAATAAGCATCATAATCTTCATATGTAAAACTCTTAAGTGTAAAACATTTGCTCTGCTTCTGAAGTACAGTAATCTCATTTACATAATTGCGGTCAGTGATTATAACACGTACTGACTTGTGTAAAGCTGTAAACTGCTCAAGCTCAATTGAAAATTTTCGTCTGATATTTATATCAAGGATCTCATTATAACCATCAAACAGGAAAATAAGCTTTTCAGTTTCGATAAGTTCTTTTGCAGCATCTTCTGATATTGAAAGACTTTCTGAAACAATATATGCAATTAAAGAATCTCTCATTACACAAAGATCCTTGAGTTCATAAAATATCGGAACGAGCTCCAGCGAACTGAAATTTTCCAGAAAAAGATGCTGAATATGAAGCAGTGCGGTTGTTTTTCCGGATCCTGCATTTCCAAGAAGCTTTATATATTTTTCATTTTCAAGAACCGGCGAATTTAAAAATGTGATTTGCTCAGTTGTACAGATATCATTGGCAGTCCAGCGAAAATCAACATATCCTGTTCTCTCCAGCAATTTTTTGTAATTCAGATCACGTTCTTTTTTCCATGAAGAAGGCATTTCTTTATAAAAGCGCTGAAATCCTGCTTTCTTTCCGATAGCATCCGAATATCTGAAGCACAGATATAAAAGAACAACACAAATATCTGTAATAACTTTATTTAATTTTCCAGGACTGAGATCGTCTATTCCATGTACAACGGTTTCATTTCTGCACTGATACAGATTAACAAGCTGACCGATGAACGGATATTTTCTGTATACCGTATCCTGCTGTTTGAAGCATTTTTCAGGATCAGCTTTGGTAAGAGAAAATCTTATCGTTGTTTCCGGAACTAACTCAGGAACCAGATGAAGCATATCCTTGTAAATGCTCTCCAGTTTTATACCGTCCCCGCTGTTTTTCATATATTCTGCCGGAAAGACTGTACGGCAAAATTCCTTAAGTACCGTTTCTATATTTCCCCATTTAAGAGCTGCACTTTGTCGCACTTTAAGCGAACCGGTTATCATTTCAAGAAGATCTTCCTCTTTAAGTCTGCTGTCCTTTCCGACAAGAAAAAGAAAATTATGGAGAGCCTTTACTGAAACATTGAATCTGTCTTCAGGATAATAATCAGCTGTTTCTCTTCTTATTGCTTCTGTTAATTCATTATTCATCACTTTTTATTCCTCTTTGATCAGTCTTTCTCAGTATTGATGTCATCTTCATTTTTCTGTGACATCCTCATTTTCCAAATTGATTAAATCAGTATTTCCTTTGTCACTTGATTATTATTTGTTTTTTTAGTTGATATTTTGATTTTACCATCATATTTTATTTCTGTCAACTTGCACGGATGCAATTTTGTATTTTGTCATTAAAAGCTCTGCTTTTAATAAAAATGTGATGGAGTGAGTTCATGGAGCGTCAAATAAAGAAAAAAAGCTTCAACGAAAAGCTTCCAAAATACATTAAGTACACTGAGGACTGTGAACATATTACAATTCTTCAGAAAAGCTGTAAGAAGAAGCAGAAAAAAGGCGGCTTTAAGAACAAAGATTTTGATGAAGCCGCATAAGGTTTAAATTTTTTTAAGTTTTGTTTCCTGAAAAAAGCATCAGGTTTTGTGCCTGATGCTTTTGTTGTTTTATCCTTCATTCTCCACATATCCATCCGGTCATGTTTAAATATTGACTATTCGGTACGAATATGATATATTATTATTAAGGAAGTGATACCGTGGAAAAACGAAATGCAAACATCATCTGTTCCAAAGCAGGGGGAACAGCAGGAAAAAATTCTGCAACATATAAGCTCTCTTTGCCGACTTCATGGATCAAAAAACTTAAAATCAGTGAATCTGACCGTGAAGTTGAATTAATATTTAATAATGAATCTATTCTTATCAAAAAAAAACAAACTGTAAATGAATTTATAAAAAGCAAAAAACTAAAAAATAATATTCTCAAAAAATATTCATATTACAATTACGATTCATTATGTACGATAATATATGCTGATCATAGTGAAAAAGAAGTTATGACTGAAAACTTTTCTGATGATCCGGTTCTCACAGCATTCGGGCGCAACATGTCTCCTTCATGGGAAGATTTCTGTGATTTTATCAAAGAAAGATGTATCCCTGAAAGTCGAAGCGGTCTTCGTGAATACCTTGAAGTTTTAGGACTGGACGAATACGATCCGTTTAGTATAATTCTGAAAACCAAAGGCAAAATGGCGGAAGACCATCAATGGATAAAGGTGGAGGATATCTGATGGAACTGCAATTTATTACAGATGAAAAAATCTCCGAAACTTCGTCAAAAGGCAACCAGGAAAAATGGTACAATAAAGAAAACAACAGATGGTATAAAATGATTCACTCTTTCTCAACGACGACCGTCACCTGAATAATATCGCAGTGATATATGACGGAAAAAAATATTCATACTGTCCTGTATTTGACAACGGAGCATCACTTCTGTCCAACACTCAGATATCACAAATGGATATAATGCCCAGAGCACTTATTTCCGTTTTAAAAGCCCGACCATTCAACACATCATTTACCAGACAGATGAACAGTGCAGGAAAGCTTTTTGGTAAACAGCTTCATATAAAAAGCTTATCAAAAAAACAGATAGCAGAGATCATAAAACCAATGCTTGAATACTATCCGGAACGTGACCGTTGGATCATTTCTGACAGGGTAATCGAATGTATATTTTCAAGACAAAAATATTTTACATAAACTATTAATAACACTCCTTAATCAGGAGTGTTATCTATTTATTCATCATTCACTTATGTTATTATTCTTTCTAAGTTTTCAAATTTTTCAAAGCTCTGTATTCACCGCATTTCCCTCACAATCTCCACAAACTCATCCCACGTCCTGACATGCATATACTCAAAATCCGCCTTAACCGCATCCTTTTCCTTCTCAAACCCCGCATTAATAACCTCATCATCAATATGCACCGCATACATCCCCGCATCATGTGCGCCCTTCACATCGCATACGAGACTGTTCCCCGCATACCATACATCACATACTTCAAGCTTCGCCTTCCTGAGTGCCAGCTCAAAAATATGCCTCTCGGGTTTTCTGAAAATATACTCACTCGATGTCATAACAAATTCAAACTCATGCTCCGGAAAAATACTCTTAAGTCTTCTCTTAAGCGTCTCCCCCGACCAGCACAAATTTGAAATGACACCAGTCCTTATCCCCATCTTATCAAGTGCCTTAAGCATTTCTGCCGCTCCGGGCATTTCTTTTCCCTTGGACATACCGTTCCACATGATCCATTCTGCCTCCGGAAACGGAACTGACAGCTTAAGGTCAAAATACTCAAGAACATATCTTAAAAACGGGTATTCATGGATCTCTATCAGATCTCCCCTGAGTACCCGAATATCTTCAAACAGCGTGAGAATAAACTTATCCAGTTCCTCTTCAGTCACACTGTACGGATTGGATTCTATAAGTGAATACAGAGCCTTCACACTTCCGTGATTATCCCATCCCGGCTCGTAAATAAGTGTATTCCCATAATCAAAAAGCACCATCTTCGGTCGCTTCATAAAATGCACCTGCCTTAATTTATTTAAATATTGTCTGCGAGATAAAGTAAAACATTGAGTTCTCTGTTTTACAAGTATCATGATTTCCACTTTTTTAGTATTAAATTTTCAAATATA
>JAZUJY010000044.1:0-6182 GCA_045643005.1 Oscillospiraceae bacterium
TGAACGTGCAGATAGGTACAGTAGATGCAAGAAAAGCCATCGAAGGCGTGCTTTCGCACTTCGAGAGGGCTTGACGCAGCAGATTCTGTACATAGCTGTTTTTTCTCAGAAGGGGTTTTTAGAGGTGCCCTTAAAAAAATAAACCTGTATGGACATTAAATCCATACAGGCTGAACTCTTTTGAAAAAGGGTTTCCTTCAATAATAAGTATAAAGTTTCTATATAAGTACCGCTGTTATCAGAATGTAACTGTTTCAGGCGCACCTGTGAATGAACTGAATGTAGCTGTGGCATTTCTCAGATAGAATGCCTGTGTATTACCGTCATTCTCGTCATACATTGAACGGAGATGCGGATATGCGTCAAGCATAGCCTTTCTTGCTTCAACTCTGTCATCTTCAATAAGCTCTGCTGCAATTCTGAGCCACACTCCATCCTTGAACGCACATATCTCAGCCTTCGGATTTGCAAGAAGCTGTTTTGAAACCGGCTTTGACTTGCCTGTCTGTATATAAAGTCTGCCTTCAAAAATATTTGCTGTACCAAAAGGACGTACTCTCGGCTGATCGCCCTCAACTGTTGCAAGATAATATGTCTCTGCATCCTTTAAAAATTTGCATACTCTTTCCATTAATAATAATCTCCTTATACATTAAAATATTGTTACAGCCACGTTCTATAACAATTATGCATATATTATAGCACATATTTGAACAAATTTCAAGTATAAAACACAATTTCAAAGTCGGATCATATAATATTTTATGTGAATATATCAATAAAAGGAAATTATTATGTGGATTTTATTGAATAAAATCTGTCAGCTTCTCAATATGCCGTTTATTCTGATTTAAACGACATTTATTCCATTCACTCACTGTGGAGTATCATTCACTCCAAAAAACTTGTCGAAACGTCAGTTAATAGCTATAATAGATACATAAGGTCAAGCAAATAAAACGAAAGGAAATAACGGAGGCACAAAAATGCAGATTCTTGAACATCAGTCTTTGTTTTTGTATAATGTAATTTCATATAAAACATTTCTTCCGTTAAAAAAAATTCCTGAAATTACAAGCCATCTTCACAGAAGTATACGTGCTCTTGGCGTTGACCTGACAGGCAATATAATGCTCAGGAAAATAAAAGATGATGCAAATAAGAATTTTGAAGTTCTTATGCCTGTAAGCGAGGCTCTTGAAACTCGCAGTGAATATACATATAAGCCTATTTTCAAGCTTCTCCATGCTGTTACAATTCGTCATGAAGGCAACTATATGGACATTGAAAAAACCGAAAAAAAGCTTATAGATTATATCAACAAAAATTCCTATCAGATAGTTACGATGCCATATTACAGCATTGTACGTCTTGATAATGATAATATAAACAGTTGTATTGTAGATATTTACATTGGTATCAATTACAATATTCTGTAATTTCCGTATATTGTATACGACACTTAACAAGCTTTCCCCAATAATTCCTTATTTTTCACTTCCAATACCGCACAGCGCCGTTTTTCGGACTGTGCGGTATTGTTTTTAGGGCGTACCCTTTATCATGATTCAGAAAAAGGAGCATTTCTCATCGAAATGCTCCTCTGTTTATATATCCATATCCAGCAGAAACTGTGACTCAAGAGTAAATGTATCATTCGTTGCACTAAGCTTTGTTTCTCCGTGATATTTTTCTGCGACCTTGACAATGTTTGCAAGTCCGAAACCGTGGATATTCTTGTTTTCCTTGGTTGTCTCTATCGCATTGTTCTTATTGATATGCACCTGTTCAAAAATAGGATTTTCAACGCTGAAAAAGAAATATCCCTGTTTGAAGTCGGAATTGATCTTTATCTTCTTAAAACGCATCGTCTTGTCTTTTTCGCAGGCATCTATTGCATTGTCAATGGCATTTGAAAGCAGTGTGCACAGATCAACGCTTGCTATTCCCATAGTCGGAATATATCCGCTGAACACGAGATGTGCATTTATCTTCTCTGCTTTTTCAGATTTGTCATTAAGTAAAGCATCGGCTATGATATTTCCGGTATCATAATTCCGCTTTTCGGTATAGCTCATATCCTCAATGCCGTTCATATAATCAAGTGCTTCGTCTGTTTTCTCATCTGCAAGCAGACTTCTAAGGCATATAAGATGATTTTTGAAATCATGGCGGAAACTTCTCAGCTCGCTGTATATACGGTTTATCTTCCTGTAGTATTCTGCCTGACTGTCAAGCTGTTTTTCAAGAAGATCGGCGATCTGTTCATGTTCCTTATCCGAAACGCTTATCTTCATAACGCTCATTACGATATACACAACAAGCACTATTACAGGAATAGCAATGAATTTGACTACATAATTGATGTCATTCTGAACAGCCGCTTTAATCAAGAGACTCATGAGAGATAAAAACAACAGAATACCGATATAAACTCTTACTGGTATTTTCGTTACGCTTTCTGCAAAAATAATAGAGTTGTCAGGTCGGCGTATATAAAGCCATATCGCAAGCATCATGAACATTTCCATCAGGTATTGGATAATATTCGGCAAAAAATTATCCTCTTTTACAAAAAGCAAGGCGATCGTCAGATAATATGACTGCGATATCAGCGACAAAACACTGACATAAAGGAACTTCATGTCAATTCGCTTGAATATCAGTGAAAACAGGAAAAATTTTCCTCCAAAAATAAGCAGTACAACGACCGCTCGCAGAACTTTGGGCATCTTCAGATTTGAAAGATATCCGAACAGCGGTATCGCCGCCATAACCAGAAGGCAAAAAAAAGTCAGCGGCTTGCTCCACATAGGCTTTATCTTCAAAACAATGCACAGTATTTTCATTATGAAAAAAACGGTAAAAAAATTAATTCCGATAATTAAAACATAACCAAGCATCTTTTTTACCGCCTTGTAAAATTATACCGCTTCACATAATCCGTAAAAGCTTTTTTAAATGGTGTAAGCTTCAGCTTGCTGATAATTGCTTTTTCCTGATTATCAAACAATATATCTGTTGTTGTATGTGAAATTATATGTCTGAAGCCGACAAGAAATGATCGGTGGCTTCTGAAAAATCTATCGGACGGAACGAGCTTTTCAAATTCAGACAATGTGTTCTTAAACATTATATCTTCATCAATAGTTCTTATATAGCAGTATTTATTGCTTGCCTCAGCATAAATTATATCATCTGCACATATTCTTAAATGTCCGTCATCAGTCTGGATAAAAATATATTCATCATCCTGCGTATCTTCAATATAGTCATCAAGTGCCGCAGTAAGTTTCTCCATATCTATCGGTTTAAGAAGGAATCTGAATGCATTAACTTCAAAAGCCTGAAAAACAACGTGTTCAAACCTTGTCAGAAAACTTATCATAGCTTTGTCTTTTCTCTGTTTCAGCTTTCTTGCTGTTTCGATTCCGTCAAGTCCGTCCATCTGATAGTCCATAAAAATAATGTCATATTCAATATTGCTTGCAAGCAGATCTGAACCATTCAGATAATCGTCATAAACCATGTCAAGATTTCGTATTGCGCCATATTTTTCAAGGTATCTTTTCAAGTCATTATGCATTATTCTGCAATCGTCGCATATAGCTATTCTCATTAAAAACCACCTTTCTTTGTTAATTTACAAAACATTAACAGTTTATTGATTTTAATAACTAAATCTCATCATTTTTTATTGCATTTTATACAAAAGTATGCTATAATACTAAAATAGGGTGATTTAATATAGAAAGGAGTGAAATGTATGATAGGTATAATAGGTGATCTTTGGGATCTCTTGTTTCGTCCCCGTATGATCTGATCTGCAATATTCATTTCCTATTAATTCTACCATTTTTTTTAATATATGTCAACCCATTAAAATATAAAAATTATCATGAAGCATTAAAAGACAAAAAACATTTTACAAAAAGAAACAGGAGCCTTTAAGTTCCTGTTTCTTTTTTTGGACATCTCTAAAAAACTGTTTTTCTCAGATATTTTTAGAGATGCCATTTTGTTTATCAGAAATCCATTAGCAGATAAAGTTCATCATCACTGTATTCCTCGCCGTCTATCTTCAAAAGCAGACTATAGACATTCTCAGGTTCAATATCAATTTTATCTCCCTCATGAATATTTGCAGCATCTTCGCTAATTGAAAATACCTCTCCACAGCTGCCGTTTCCTTTCAAATCGGCAAATGCAAATGAATCGAACTCTTCTCCGTCCTCATCCAATGCAGTTATATTTACGCCGACTGCCATTTCACAGAAATTGCTCCTGAAATATTCAAGTGCATACGGGAAAAGCTCCTTTGCCCTCTGCTCGTCATAATCTATTATCGTGCCGTGCTTGCGTGGTCTGGTTTTGCTCAGTTGTTCATCTGTAAGCTCCGTCAGTCTGTATCCTTTTTTATTAGCATGATCGGATGCAGAGAAATAGAGTATCGGCTCTGCAAACGGCTCCTCATCATTCGGAACAAGCACTTTTTTCCATGTAAAGCGTACATAAGCCCTGTCATCATAAACAATGCCCGAACTCATGCTGACTCCCTCATCAGGAAGGCGCTGAACCATGATGTCCTCACAAAGCTTATTAAGTATTGCGACACAGTAATCGATCTCCTCTTCAGCAGCACCGGTGACGATAAGCTCACGTGAACCGAATACTGAAAGTCCATATGACACTATGTCGTATTTGTCTTCTTCAAAGGCGGATTGGAATATTCTGAATCCGATACAGTTTGATGTAATCGGAGGTGTCTTGCTCTTTACTGTCATGGAAAGCCACGACTTTGGCATTATCTTTTCAATTGAGAGCTGAAGTACAGCCGGTGAGCCGCCTTTATCAAGCATTTCAGCAAACCGAAGCGTATTGTATACTTCCTGAAAACGATCGCTGTTTATGATATCAGGCATAATAATGACCATTACCTTATATTCTTCAAGCTGTTCATCAATATCCTCAGCCAGACCTGCGTCCTTTCTTAATGACGAAATATCAGGCTTTTCCGTATATATAATGCGGTATCTGACAGCACCTTCATCAGACTCAGCTGAATAGAAAAGCACAGGCGAATCCTTCACCATCTGCAACTGGGAGTTTCTGTATCCGAACAATTCCTCTGCCTTTGGAACAAATTCTTCAGGCGACGGCATATCTTCTGCATCCTTGAATAGTATTCCTATCTCAGGCGGTGCAGGCTCTACAGCACCATGCGGGAAAAGCACTATCTTTTTCTCAGGTGAATCAGGATATTTATAAGCAAGTTCCTGAGCGAAAGTATCATTGCCGTTTCGTGCATCAAACTTTTCCGCAATATCCTTTGCAGTGTTATAGAAAAAGTCTCTCATTTCGGTTACCGAATAGTTTCCGTCAGCACTGTGCTTTTCAAAATCAGACGGCAGACGAAGATATACTTCATTCTTATCGCTCTTTGCTATCTCACTGAAAAGCAGATATGAAGCCTTTGCAAAGTGAAATTTCAGATATGGATTTATAACACCGCTGAATTTGCCTGCACATCTGCTGAAAAGGTCAATAGCATAGTTTATGTCAGTTTTGGATTTCAGAATGAGCACGGACGAGACTTCCTTCATGAAGTTTATCTCCTCGCCCTTTACCATCGGCATGAGAACGTTTGCATAATGCTCTGCTTCATCATATATGCCACACTTTGTAAATGCATCGACAAATTCGCCGTATGCCCCCTGCGGAACTTCAGTGCATCTCATATTATTGTCAAGCATATTGTTGAGCATTGCAACTGCCTTTTCTTCTGAGCCGAACTGCACTTCATGCTCAACTTTTGCATTCATTTCACACGCCTTGCAGTCACTCAGACGTGTACGCTCATAATTCTCAAAAAGCTTAAATGCTTCAAAGGCTTTTTTACTGTCAATATTCAGGTATGTCTTATATGTTTTCAGATAGTATGTCCTGAGAGAATACCCGAATTTTTCGATATATTCCTTGAAACGCTCAAAATATCTGTCAAGCTGTTCAACACTTACCTGATAATACTGATTGGAATCCTCAATTATCCATTTGAATGCGATCATAAAATAATAATTATCAAATTCCCCCGGATTTTCTTCAAAAAGCTTCATAAACTCAGGGAAAATAATTATTGCCTTGAAACAATCATCATGAAAAACAGATTCTTCTATATATCTGTA
>JAZUJY010000045.1:0-4059 GCA_045643005.1 Oscillospiraceae bacterium
AACGTTGGACTTAAATACTGCTTTCTTTTTTATCCATTCAGCGCATTCCTTAGCAATTGCTTTTTGTTTCAATTCGTTACGAAGTCTAATTTCAAATTCAGTTCCATATAAACTATTTTCTCTTGTCAGGCGAGGTATATAGAATTCACGTCGTTCTTTTGATGTTTTTTCAGCAACAAAGGTTGGTGAAGTAAATATAAAACGAAGTTCCTCACAAGATTCAAGCTGTTTCTTGAGTTCTCTATAAGCATAAATAGAAAAACAAGCAGCAGCAATAGAGATTTTGCTTCCTTTGTGTATCTTGTCTACTAAGTCATCTTTGACAACTTTTGTAGTATTATTAAAGCTATCCAAGTTATCACATCCTTTGATAAAAATTGATGCTATCACAAAAGTATATACATATTTATTATAACATAATTTTCACCAAAAGTCAAATGTTTACAATTTGAAATTTAAGTATTTTTCACCGATAGTATTGAATTCATCTGAAAATACTGATATTTATTTGTTAACAACAAATTGCATTACACTGTAGTCTATTGCAACAGACTAAAACTGTTGCACACAAGTTGTATTATAACTTTTGAAATATTGCAAATCAGACTACCATTCTATTGAAAAACCACAAAAGCGCTTGACAATTTACTGAATTTAGAGTATAATAATCGTAATTCAGTAAATTATAAATATGAGTAGGTGATTTTATGTTTATTGGCAGAAGAAATGAACTTGCCATGCTGGAAGAATGCTACAACAGCAGCAGATTTCAGTTTCTTGTAATGTACGGAAGAAGACGTGTAGGAAAAACTTCCTTATTACAGGAATTTTCAAAATCTCATAAAACCATTTTCTTTTCCGCACAGGAAAAAAATGATGCTTTGAACCTGGAGGATTTTTCAAAGGCAGTTCTCAGTCTCTTTGGTGACGGATATTTTGGCAGCTTTAAGGACTGGGAAACTGCTTTCCGATACATCGGTGACAAGGGCAATAATGAGAGAATCGTACTTATCATTGACGAATTTCCGTTTATTGCAAGTGAAAATCCGTCTGTAAAAAGCATTTTACAGCATACGATTGACCATATCTGGAAACAGAAGAATATTTTCCTGATTTTATGCGGATCAAGTGTCAGCTTTATGGAAAATGAAGTTATGGGATATAAAAGTCCGCTTTACGGTCGTTCCACAGGACAGATTGAAATCAGAGCTTTTGATTATCTTGATGCTGCAGAGTTCTTTCCGAACTACTCAAATACAGATAAGCTGCTTGCTTACGGAATATTAGGCGGTATACCATGCTATCTTGAAACTTTTGATGACACAGTTTCAATTGAAAAGAATATTGCAAATCAGATTCTTCGTACAGGAGCATTCCTGCGAGATGAACCACAGCTTCTGTTGAAAATGCAGCTTCGTGAACCTGCGGTATATAACAGCGTATTTGAAGTCATTGCAGAAGGTGCAAGCCGACTAAATGATATTTCTCTGAAAACGCATGAAGAAAGTCAGAAGTGTTCAAAATATCTGACCACACTTCAGAACATCAAACTTGTTGAAAGAATCATTCCATGCGGAGAAAAAGCTACATCTAAGAAAAGTCTGTATAAGATATCTGATAATTTCTATCAGTTCTGGTATAAATTTCTGTTTGCAAATAAGAGTTATTATGAAATGCTTGGAACAGAGAGTTCAGCATCAGAAATTATGCAGGATATGTCAGCATACATGGGAAGCATTTTTGAAAGCATCTGTCAGCAGTATATAATAAGGCTTGCAAAAGCAAAAAAGCTCCCATTTGTTCCTCATGACATTGGCAGATGGTGGGGGGCAAATCCAAAAACCCAAAGTCAGGATGACATTGATATTCTGTGTCTCAGCAGGGATAGGAAGTCAGCAATTTTCTGTGAATGTAAATTCAGAAATATCTTGTTTGACATGAAGGAGTATAATGACCTCATGGCTGCATCCGAAATCTTTAATGAACCTGAAAACAGATACTACTATATTTTCAGTAAAAGTGGATTTACTGATGAAGTAAGGAAAAAAGCTGAAGAAGAAAGAATTGTTCTTGTAGAATTGGCTGATCTATTCTCTGAATAAACTTATATTACACTGCTTAACAAAATTTTACAATCGTCGGTGTTTATGTTCGATTGCTAACTCAATAAAGTAATAAACCGCATTGCCTCAATTTTCAGATAGAGGCGATGCGGTTTGTTTTTGAATTTTGGACATAGTAAAATCTACCGAAATTGCGTTGTTTTTTGCGGTTCGTAAGATGTCATAGTGGTATCAACCGCCAAAATGGGCACAGGAACTAACGTACAGAAGAAGCTGATCGCAGTTCATGAACTCGATATTCCGTGGCGACCGGCTGATCTGGAACGTGCGCCCGTAAAGGCAACAATATAAATATACAATAGCAAGTATCAGGCAAGATTCCGAACGCCTGTCACCAACTGACCGACTTGTGAGGGAAAACAAATATCAAGGAAAGTAGCATGTCAGTAAAAGCATAAGTCAGCTAATTATCAAGCTGCGACTGAATGCAGGTGAAAGTTACAGATATAAGGATTAACCCCATACTGGGTGAACAGCAGTCTAAGTGGTCTGTGTCGGGACTACAGCGGAAGATAGTTACAAACGCTGTACTGTAATACTTTTCTGCCACTGTTCGAGGTGGAAAAGCCGGATGTATTACAGCGCATATGCAATAAGCATAAAAGGACGGAAACTGGATACCGACAATCTGTAAAAGCTCGTTATATTGTTGAAAACGGGGATTACCTAAACCGAAACGCCATTAAAGGCTATGTATGTAGATACTGAATATTCGGCAAGGTAACGGAGTCACCATAGTAGTCCGAGAGAGTTAATGGCTCTTACATGGCGAAGGGTGACAGTTAAAATACTTTAACATTAATTTAGGAAGGTGTGTGATACACTATGAGAAATCCTGAAAAGGTGTTAAACAGTCTAATTAACATATCCCTACTGCTCCTGATGATAAGGATACTTTTTATCGTGCAAATATTGATGTAAAAGGCTATAACCTTATGCACCTGAATGCTTTGTATGACATTATGAACCAAAGATATATGAACGCCGTTTTACAGGACAGCCGTAATGAAAATGAGTATTCTGCTCTCATAAGTATGCTTGGAAATATCGGGCATGATTCCATTATCGTTGCGGACAGAGGATACGAATCCTACAACACGATCACTCATCTTGAAAACAACGGATTGAAATATGTGATATGTATCAAGACAAGTGGAGGAATTGCTCAGAAATTCAACATTCCTCATGACAAAGAAGCTGATTTTTCTGCCAATATTTTTGTGATTCCGATTTGAAACCATGCTCGTGT
Organism: Oscillospiraceae bacterium; assembly: GCA_045643005.1. Taxonomy (GTDB): domain Bacteria; phylum Bacillota; class Clostridia; order Oscillospirales; family Ruminococcaceae; genus HUN007. The sequence goes on from JAZUJY010000045.1 coordinate 3,373, forward strand.
AATTCCTATGGAGCGAATTGTAATTCCATGCATTGAATTTGTCATGAATCCGAAGATATGTTCTATTCGGCAGCGAACCTTCGATTTTTCTCTGTTGGATTCCCTTTGCTTTTCTGTTAATGGATGATTTCTTTTTCCCTTTTCACAGATTTGATTCTCACAGCCTTCAGGTAATTTGTTTGCTATTTGTCTGCATCGCATTTTACATGATTCTTGTATCCGAAATGTGTTTCATTATTCTTTTTTGTCCATCGTGCATCAGTATCTTTTTGTGCGAGTTTTGATGCGCTTTCAGGCTTTTTCCACTCTTCGGGTATTTCTCCGTTTTTGATTTTTTTATTATCGTCACGACTGTTTTGAGTTTGTCACCGTCGGCACTACCTGTTTCGTTTTCAAGGATTAGGGTATAAAACAATGTGTCACATCTTTTCGTTTGGACTTGCAATTTTTGAATTTTTGTGCTATACTGGTTATATTATCATTCAAATATAGAATGACTGACATAATTTAGGGCATCTCTAAAAACCCGTTTTGAGTAAGAAAAAGCAGATAGGTACAGTAGATGCAAGAAAAGCCATTGAAGGCGTGCTTTCGCACTACGAGAGGGCTTGACGCAGCAGATGCTGTGCATAGCTGCTTTTTCTCAGAAGGGGTTTTTAGAGGTGCCCTTTAATCAATAAGGGTGAG
>JAZUJY010000046.1:0-1796 GCA_045643005.1 Oscillospiraceae bacterium
ATGCTGAAAAATACCTCAACCACATCATTCTCAAAGAATTCAGCGCTGAAATGGAATCTGCAACAGGAATGAAATTTGAACAAATAGTAGACATTTATTCAAAATAATATTCTGCTTCAAAGGAAGCCTTCTTTTAAAGAGGGCTTCTTTTTTTATGTGTATATACGTCAATTCTACGGCGTTGATGTACGTTTTTCCTCCTCGTCAGAGCATAAAAAAAGCACCTGCCGAAGCAAGTGCTATGGTATTAACAAATCAAATTTAAGCAAGTTTATTTCTTATGTAACACATTTTATCTGGCAAGCATATCATCAGGAATATCTTCTTGTTTTTTAATTCATAACCATAATAACGCTTGCTTAATTTTTTACCATCGATCATAATAAAATAAATTTAAGATCAGATAACACGAAGAATATTTGATTTTCTTTTCGAGCCTATTTTTGGTTAATCAGAAAAATACGCAGAGGCTCGTTTTATCGATTCTCTTAAATAAACTTCGTTGGCTTTTTTTTCTATGCCGATTCTACTTATCGCTTCAAGTAATTTATGCGACTGAGTTTTTTCTATCAGTTCATCAATTATCTCTATTGCACACTCAAATTCTGTCTTATCAAATTCCTCTAGCAATACTATCGTTTCATCAACATCTTTTGATAATTCTTCGAGCATGGGCAACCAGAACGAATCTTCAACATCCGGATCTATACCGCTTAATCCGCCTTTAACAAAACAAATATGTCGTCCAAGCAAATCATATACTTTTTCTTTATCAATCATTGTTTAATATCTCCTAATGCTCTCTGTAAATTGTCAGGAAAGATTGTTCCAATTTTGGAGGTCATCTCTCCATTAACATCAGTTATTACTCCAACAGTTACTTCATTATATATGCCATACACTTCATAACCTGTTATTTTTCCATCATAGACGTATGCAATAACTACGGATCTATCCTTCATAACACTTACTCCAGCTGCTTCAATAATACGGATTATATCCTCAGAAATCACTTTATACTATATATTCATTATATCACACTCTGATTTCTATTTCAACATAAATAAATATTCCCCACAGCATTTGTTTGCTGTGGGGAGCTGAATAAAAATCAAATTAAATAATCTTGTAATATTATCTTGAATTCTGCATTACATGGAATGCTGACAAGTATCATATGTTTTGTGTTTATGAATTTTGGGACAGATGATACGAAGCATATTTGACTTCCACTTCAAGCGTATTCTGATCTACTTCTTTTTCTGTACCAATTCTTTTTATTTCATTTAATAACCTTTGTGAATGCGTTCTCTCGATTATTTCTTCAAGTGCTTCTAAGGCATAAATAAATTCATTCGGAGTCAGTTCTTGAAAAAAATCAATAGCTGAATCAATATCTTTTGAAATTTCTTCACTAAATGGAATCCAAAATTCATTCTCCGGATCAGATTCTGAACCGTAGGAACTGATTTCACAAAAAGAAATATGTCGATTAAGTAATGTATAAGCCTTTTCTTTATCAATCATAGCACTCAAATATCTCCTAATGCTCTCTGTAAACTATCAGGGAAAATTGTTCCAATTGTTGAAGTCATCTCTCCATTAACATCAGTTATTACTCCAACAGTTACTTCATTATATATGCCATACACTTCATAAATATTAGATATTTCTTGGCTTATCACCTTTTAGAAATTTCAAATACTTCATAATTTCTTCTTCAGAAGAATCGGCTGGAATAGCGTTTAAATAACCATCTCTATTTAGTATCATTATTTTTTCAAATTCTTTTTTTG
>JAZUJY010000047.1:0-3473 GCA_045643005.1 Oscillospiraceae bacterium
AGAGAAAATGCCTGAGTATTTCTATAAAAAAGGCTATTACAAAGAAACGGCTGATATGCTTGAAGAACTTGAAAGAAGACAGGAAAAATCAAAGTTTGACAGGTATTATGATCTGTTTTACGGATTGTTTGTCCAGCATAACGGATTGCCGGATGAAATCAACATTCTGGTCAGTATTGTAAAAAGCGTTGATACAAAGGGACTTATCGGCAAAAATATCGGAAAAACAAGTGAGGAATCAATATATACAGCACTTGCTGAATGCAGGGATTTTTCAACGTTTATACGAAGATTCAAGAATGCATCATTTCAGAAATATGAGCTTGACAAAAAGGAAAATTATCTGAAACATTTCTTCAGGGTGAAAAATCTGCTTTATGATGAATTCGGCGATAAATATCAATCTGGAAGAAAAGCGCTTGAGTCAAATTATCCGGGAGTACACGAAATTATATCAAAAAAGGGATCTACAGTTCCTAATAAAGCGTTTGATTTCCCCAGAATGGTCTTTACAAACAATTTAATGACAGAAGCTGTATTCAAGGTGAAAAGGGAGTACAAGGACGGACATCTTAATTTTATAGAAAGAATGAATCGCCCTGAAGCACAAAAAAACTATACTGTTACAGATAAACTTAAAGCAGAAGAAATTCAGGACATATTCAGAGATATCTTCTATATAAAGAATTTTGTCAGAAACAGCCTTAATCATGCAAGTGAAGACGAGAAGAATATGGATGAATTAAAAGCATACTTTGCTAAATACGGTTATGAAACAGAAAAGGAACTTACCGTAGAGCATATAACACAAACACTTTACACAGCACTTGAAAGAATAATACTATAAAAAAGAGAGATTAATTTATGAAGAAATTTATTTTCGCAAGTCCATACCAGGAACCCGGCAGATTTGATAAGGGTATATATCATGCATCAGGCAATGAAAAGCTTAATTATGACACAGAAACACATTTCCCTATTATCAGTGTTATAAACGGCTATGCTGATGAAAACGATTCTATTGAAATAGTGGCTGTTGTTTCGGATTATGATTTCGCAAAAGAAAACTACAAAACATTCCTTGATGAACTTGATGCAATCGCTAATGAAAAAAATCTGAAAGTAAAACTTACACCTGTAGAAATACCATATGGAGATGAGCTTGATATACAGCTTGAAATGTTCAGCAAGCTTATTGAATGTACGGCTGATGATGATGAGCTTTTCTGTGATATTACATACGGTACAAAGGTCATGAGCCAGATTCTCACAATGGCAGTAAACTACGGCTACAGAATCCATAGCAATGTAACACTTGGCTGTATGGTTTACGCCGCAAAGGATTTCAATGGTGGTACAATGAAGATCTATGATATAACATCACTGAACTATATGGACGAAATTGTAAGAATGTTCGCAGAAAACAAGATCAAGAATCCGACTGACAAGATCAAGGAATTATTGAAGTAGGTGAGCGTATGGACGGTGTTAATAAGAAAAATAGTCAGCCTGATAAGAAGCGTATCGATATACTTGGAAAAGAGTATTACTATGCTGAAAATGAAACTGGGAAGAAAACGTTATTCTTTAAATTGTATGGTGAGATCATTAAGCCTGAAAACTCAATTTATAGAAAACTTTGCAGTTTAATAAAAAAAGCTGATATAAGTACCGATTCTGTCTATGACTGGATAGAAGATATTCTTCCTAAATATAATTACGAAAAAGATGACAGCATTTATACGTTCTTAATAGTTATGTTTAAATATAAAATCATGGACGTAAGAAAAAAAGGAAAAGACATATCAATAAATGAAGAAAATGATGAAGGAAAAGAAATAGAAGTCGCATCTGATGAAAAAAATCCTGAAGAAATATTCGTAGCAGAGGAACTGGTAAGTAATATAGAGACCTCTCTTCTTTCTGTGGTTATTAATTTCTACAAGCATAACAAGGGCAGAGGTGCAAATGAAATAAGATACAGCTATTTCAGAATATTCTTTACTGAAAAACTTATTATATTACTGGATGAATGCGGTATAAATAAATCTATGAATGAAAGAGAATGCTATGAAAATTCTGATAAGGGTTTAGTCAGATTTGTTTCTTCTTCTGATTATAATGAATTAAAAGACATTTTATCCTTGAATTTCAAAAAGTTTTCAGATGTAATTGATAACTATAAAGATAATTCCAAAATAATATGTGTTCCTTTTGAAAATGAAATAATTGCTGAATACAGATATAAAAATGCTCTTGACAAAGCAAAAGTATCTTTGCCAAATGTATCACAGCAGAGAACTGTTTTTGAAGAACAGCTGAGAAGGATAGGATTAAACCATGCTTAAACAATACGATTTTTCATTTTCTTCACAGGGAATAGGGAATGTCTATTCAGAGCTTGCTGTGAAAATACATGGTGTGCTTATGCACAGTATTCCGGGCGAGGTTGCAGTTAAAATGCATGAGAAAAAGTATCACCCGTTTTCGCTTTTCTGTGTTCTGTCGGAAGACGGCAGCAGAATAATCACAAGAGTTTCGTCTCTTTGCGAAGATGCAGATTCCATTGTTGAAACAGCAAGCAGACTTGATACGATCGACATTAAAGGCATGGGCGAGGTTTGTATTTACAGCGGCGGAGAAATATATGAAAAATCCCTTTCACAGCTTATTGATGAAGTAAGCGGAAAGAGATTCAGACTTATGTTTATGACACCTTCTGTATTTAAAACAGGCGGAAAGGAAACAGGATTTCCGGACGTATCAATGCATTTTCTTTCTGTAATCCGCAGAATGAAAGAGTTTGAAGGCGAAAATATCGACTTTGACGAATTCAGAAAAGCGTTTTACAAATGTAAAATAACGGATTGGCAGTTTGCTAATCACAGCTATAATATAAGCGGAATAAATGTCCCCGGAATGACAGGGTATACAGATATCATTCTGCCCGACGGAGAAGAACAGATTCTGCTGAAAAAGGTGTTTATATATGCCTCGTTCAGCGGTACAGGCGGACGTACAGGCATGGGAATGGGCGGATTCTTCTTTCAGAAAAAATAGAATATTAAGAAATAATCCTCACAGATGACGATAAGAGTCATTTGTGAGGATTTTCTTTTTTTACAAACGCCCTGTGACGAATAAATTTTTCCGCCGCTGCAAATACAGACCTCTCCCATGCCTTTAATGTCAATCGTATCAAGACTGCTTGCTGTGTCAACAATGGAATCTGCATCTTCGCAAAGAGCCGTAACCCTTGTGATTATTCTGCTGCCGTCTTCCGACGGAACACAGAAAAGCGAAAAGGGGTGATATTTTTTCTCATGCATTTTAACCGCAATTTCACCCGGAACGCTGTGCATAAGCACACCATGTATTTTCACAGCAAGCTCTGAATAGACATTCCCTATTCCCTGTGAAGAAAATGAAAAATCGTATTGTTTAAGCATGGTTTAATCCTATCCTTCTCAGCT
>JAZUJY010000048.1:0-2905 GCA_045643005.1 Oscillospiraceae bacterium
TTATGGTCCAACGGAAAGTACGTGCGGAGTATTGTATTATAAATATAACAAATGCGACCGCTGTGTTCCAATTGGAAAACCAATATCAAACACATATGTTTATATTGTATACAATGACAAGCTTTGCGGAATAGGAGTACCGGGTGAATTATGTATTGCCGGAGACGGACTTGCAAGAGGATATCTTAACAGACCTGAGCTGACAGTAGAGAAGTTTGTGGCAAATCCATTCGGTGAGGGAAGGATGTACAGAACAGGAGACCTTGCAAGATGGCTTCCCGACGGAAATATAGAGTTTTTAGGACGAATAGATGAACAGGTAAAGATTCGTGGATTCAGAATTGAACTTGGTGAAATCGAGAGCCGTATCCGTGAAATCAAGGATATCAGGGACTGTGCAGTAATAGCAAGAACTGATAATACAGAAGATAAGGAAATATATGCATACTACACAAGTGATATTGAGGTGAGTGTATCAGAGATAAGAGATATCCTCAGCGGAAGCCTGCCCGAATATATGATACCTGCATATATGATGCAGATAGACAGCATACCTGTAACACGGAACGGAAAACTTGATAAGAAAGCACTGCCTGAAATCGAGGCAAGAGCAGCAAAGGAATATGTTGCACCAAGGAACGAAACAGAAGAAAATATATGTAAAGTATTTAGTGAAATTTTTAATACAGATCATATCGGAATAAAGGAAAGTTTTCTTGAACTCGGCGGTGACTCTATTAAAGCTGTAAGAATAATTACAAAGCTTAGAAATATCGGATATACGATAAGTGTAAAAGAGATTATGAGCTTAAAAACTGCTGAGAAAATAGCCTTGATAATAAATCAGAATATGTCTTTCTGTTCTTATTCTCAAAATGAAATAGTAGGAAAAGTATTAAAAACTCAGTTTATTAGATTTATTGAAAAATCCGGCTCTAATCATTTGATGCGTACTATGAGATTCAGCATTAAAGGAATAAATAGTCAAGTTATTAAGCAGACGATGACAGAACTGTGGAAGCATCATGATATGCTTAGAGCAATTTATCGAAACGGAGAACTTGAAGTACTTTCGCCTGACGAAAGTAAGATGATTGATTTCTATGAATTTGATTACAGCAATGAAACAGATATGATAAAATCAATAGATGAAAAATGTGATGAGATACAAGAAAGTATAGATCTTGAAAATGGTACTCTTGTTAAAATTGCTGTGTTTGAACTTGGTAACGAAAAAATAATGTCTGTTGCTATTCATGGCATAATTGCAGACAATATATCGTGGGAAATCTTAATTGAAGATTTTGAAACTGCTGCTGCTGAGATTTACAGAGGCGAAACAGTTAAATTGCGCAATAAAACAGTTTCATTTATAAAATGGTCAGAAATTCTTGCTTCTTCTGTTAATATGAATGAGATACAGAATGACCGTAATTATTGGGATTCAGTATTAAAAGCGTGTAAAAGTGTAAAAATGAACAAAACATTTGATCCAGAATTCTCATCAATAAGTTTTTCTTTTGATAAAGATATTACTGATAAGCTTATCTACAGTTCTTCTTCTGCATATAATACCGAAATCTGTGATATCCTTCTTTCAGCACTTACAATGGCATACACTGTACTGAATACCACGGAAAAACTGATCATTGGTTTTGAGAATAACGGCAGAACTTATATTGATGAAAATATTCTGAATGACCGTACTGTTGGTGCATTTGCTTGTTTTTATCCAATTGTTTTAAATAATGTGGATGATAATGAACGATTGATTGTAAATACCAAAGAAACTGTTCACTCTGTTCCTCACGGCGGTATAACATATGGTTTACTTTACGACATCCTTCCAGAAAATATAGCAATATACTTCAGCCATTCTGGAGAATGCAGCAGTTTATCTGATAAATATGAAATATTATCATTAAAAACAACAGGTTATAATAATACATTAACTATAAATACTGTAATTTTTAACGGAGCCTTATGTGTTGATATAACATACAATATCAACTGTTTTAGCTATGACACTATAAAGTGCTTTGCAGATTCTTATAAGGAATCAATCAAAGAACTTGTCCTGTTCTGCTGTGATGTTCAAGAAATTCAAACTACACTTTCAGATCTTTCTGATGATGAGATAGATGAGGATTTAATGTCAATGCTCAATGATTTCTACAGTGAATAAGATAATTTAAAAAAATTAAGGCAATACCGCACAATCTTTGTGCTGTGTTGCCTTAAAACGTAACCGCCAACAATCTCCAGCCCTCCCAAAAATAATTGAAACGAGGTGTAATAGAGAAAGAAATAAATTGTAGGAGCTGAGAAAATGCCAATAATCAAGCAAGTAAAAATCTAACTTAGTCACTCCTCAAGCCATAAAGATTCACCGAAATATAGAAAAAAAGCGAACTGATGTGATATAATAGAAGTGCAAGGAAAAGAACGAAAAACGATGAAAAAGCTTGCACTTCGGAGGATGTCATGTATAGATTTGAGGAAAAGCAGTTATCATTTACAGACTTTAATCAGCCACATGGGCTGCAAATGAATCCTGAAAACAGATGGATCAAGAAAGCAGAAATGATACCATGAGATACAATAGAAAAAGAATATGCAAGCTGTTTCCAAGCAAAACAGGTATGCCTGCAAAACCATTACGTATCATTGTCACAGTCAGCATACACTTGCGTTAAGTATGTCGTAGGACTCATGCTTGTTATAAGAGAGAGTGAAAGTGTGCTTGCAATAATTCCGGATAATGCGGGTTTGTCAAGTAAAGTGTGTAAGTTTTTTTAATTTATTCAAATTTTTTTAGAAGAGCAGAGTTAGTATGCAGTTTGCTAATTCTGCTTTTTCTGTATTAATATGCCAGCGTTTATGCCGCGAAAGCCACTTTACAATG
>JAZUJY010000049.1:0-16475 GCA_045643005.1 Oscillospiraceae bacterium
GAAATCATATTACGGGATAGGTGTATATTTTTGTGCTGTAATATTATGGTAATTATCTTGAATTTGATTTTTGAAATTCGATTTTTTCAAAATTATGAATTATTTACTTAGCTATGGTGCTTGATGAATAATTCGGGATAAGTAATATTCTTGATTTTTTATGGGCAATTTTTTATAATAGTAACAGAAAGTTGATATGTTCAGCTTTCTGTAAATATTTTTATAAGGAGACAATAAATACGGAATACTTTTTTAAACTGGCAGGCTATGATTATGATGAACCTCATGGCGATTTTGAAATACAAAGAGAGGATAACGGTATTCGTATATTTGCCGGTGTTGCTTCAAGCACTAAAAATGAGAAAATCAGATACGAATGCCGTGAAGTCGGTGTAGAACATAACGATGTTTTATTTTTTGAAGTGAACGATATCAATGAAATAGTAGGTAAAAAATTTGTATGGGATTCATACGAGAATGAATATGGTGAAGCCGGACAGCTTTATGTAGCTGAGTTTGAAAGTATAAGCGAAGCGGAATTTGTACTTGAAAGTATTAATGACGACATTGCGGTAGTATATTGGAAGGGCATCGGGGATATCGGTTTCGACGGGGATTTTGACAGCGATGTTCCTTTTGAAACAAGGGCTGTTTTTAAGGTGCTCGGTTAAAAATAATAAATTCAAAAATACGGATGTTATTTCAAAAAAAATGAAATGACATCCGTATTTGTTTATGTGTGTGATTAGCAAATTTATTAGAAACGGATAGAAATATACATGAATTGTTGAATATACTTGATTTATTGTACAATTTAGAATATAATAATAGTATAAGTTGTAATTAAAAAAGAAGTTAAGCATATTCTTTTCAGATCAGATTGTCAACTTATGTGAAGTATGAATTTTTCATATATATGTATATGGAAAAAATTAATTGTTATGCATAGGGGGAATTATTTTATGGTTAAGGGATTTAGAAAACGGATCTTATCTTTGATGACAGCATTTTCATTATTACTCGTCTGTTTTTCTGAAAGTGAGGTTTTATTTAATTCTATTTTTAATGAAATATCTGTTAAAGCCTCAAATGAAAATAACACATCCATAACTATCTGGGATGGTACTTATGATACCAGCTGGTATAAAAATAATTATACCGAATTTAATATCTATACTGCTGAACAGCTTGCCGGATTAAGAAAACTAGTGAATTCAGGAGAAAAAATGAGCGGTAAAACATTTAAACTATGTTCAGATATATATTTGAATGATCCTGAAAATTATACAGACTGGATTAATAATCCACCATCAAAAACATGGCTAGGTATAGGAACTAGTAATATGCCTTTTCAAGGAACGTTTCTTGGTCAAAATCATACAATTTATGGATTGTATTCATATACATCAGGATTGTTTTATAAATTGGAATATGCTTCTGTAAAAAGTTTGGATATTTCACATTCTTTTCTCAAAGCTTCAAACGATATAGGTTTTATCTCAAACTATGTTCAAGGCGGAGTGATTTTAGACTGCCATTTGTCAGGTTACATAAACGGATCATGTGGCTCCTTAATAAACGTTGGTGGAATTTGCGGTAAGCTTACCAGAGGACAGCTTAGCTTAGTTGAAAGCAATTGTGATATTACTATTGATGGTCCTTGCAACGCAGGTGGTTTATGCGGTTTTGCAATGCCGGAACATGGTTTTGATTATAAAGGCTCAGAGAGACAGGGACCGTATACTAAAACTTATCCTTTTACTATTGGTTCGTGCATAAATTATGGAACTATTTCAGTAAAGGGTGAAAACTCAGCTGCCGGTGGTATAGTTGGATATGTTGAATTATATGTTCCGTATGATGTTGAAAATAGAATTGTTTCTTGTGAAAATAAAGGAGATATTTCTGCAGATAATGCGGGAGGAATAGTGGGTTATTATATATTCCCTAGAGTATATGTTGATTATAATGAAGGTGTAAAAAATATAAATATTTTTCTTTGCAGTAACCATTCTAAAATTTCCGGTAAAGTAGCAGGAGGATTATTAGGCTTCTCAAGCCCTATAAATACAGATACAGTTCCTCTTGTAAACCAATCTTATAATATTGGAAAAGTTGCAGGAACAGAATATAAAGCATATATTATCGGAAGTGGAGCAGGAGTAGTAAAGAACTGTTTTTATTTACGTTCAGCTGATGATGTTACAGAAACTAAAAAGTATTATTTAAGTCCTACATATACAGACAGGTATGGTACAGAAATAAAAGAAAATCAACTTTTAAGTGGTGAAGTCACATATCGCTTAAATATAGATTCAAGCTATCCAAAATACTGGTCTCAATATATAGGCGATGAAATGTATCCTGTTATTAACAGATCTTATTCTAAATATGCTTACGTATATTGTGATGATTCAGTATCTCCAAAAATTTATTATAATCTTAAACCAAATGTGGAAAAAATAGAGTTAGCCTATGATGAACTAACATTGATTAAAGGCTCAGAAACAATAATTGATATTGATTTTACTCCTCAGGATTCAGCAGAAAATGAAGGGATAGAATGGATATCATCAAACCTGAAGGCTGTAACTGTGAGCAGTTCAGGAAAGGTTCAAGCAATTGAGCCCGGTACATCAGTAATAACTGCAAGAATTGGCAAAATATCGGATTCATTTGAAGTAACAGTAATTGAAAATGCATTAATTGAGTTATCTTCAAATACACTTTTATTGCTTAAAGGATCAGAAAAAAAGATCGATGCAGTTCTTACACCGCAAAATGCAGTGAATCAAGATGAAATAGAATGGTTATCTTCAAATCCGGAAACAGTTTCTGTTGATTCTATGGGTGTTGTAAAAGCAAATGCGGCTGGTACGGCTGTAATAACAGCAAATATTGGAGAAGTATCAAGCTCATGTGAAATCACTGTATTTGAAATTGCTTCAAATATTGAAGAAAATGATGAAACTGATGAAATAAACGAGATAACAAGCAGCATTATCGGAGATATAATTAATGGCGATGAACCTGATTTTAGCAATACTGATATTTCTGAGGAAAAAATGGAAGATATAAAACAGGAAATTAAAGAAGCAGTAGAGAATGGTGACACGTTCCATACAGATATTAAAATAATTGAACAGACATTTGATAGCTGCAAAACTAACTGGGGACAGATACAGAAGGCTGCTAAGGATCTGAATGCTCAGTTTGCAGGGGCTTATAATATTGATGTGGAGTTGTATCATAAAGATAATGACGACGTGGACCATCACTTAGCAAACATTACAGAACTGGAAAATGAAATAACATTTACTGTTGATCTTCCGACAGGAAATTCCGGAAAAAATAAGAGATACGTTCTTGTTAGAATACATAAAAACCAAGACGGAGAGACTGAATATACACCGCTTGATGTTACAATAAATTCTGATGGAACATTTTCCGCACGATCAAATAAATATTCAGAATTTATTCTTGTTGCCATTGACGTGGATGAAGAAGAAAACCAATACCTTGAAAGTGCAGCACTTGTCCTTGAAGGTGTGTTAAAAGTTAAAATGCTTTTTAGTAAAGAAATAACTAAAGAGGATGGTTTTACTGTTAATGGTAAAGAAATAGTTACTACTGATATGATAGCTGAATATTCAGCACCCGCGAAGGATTTTTGCGAAGATATTATTGTAAAGCGTGGAAATGAAGTTGTAAAAATTTTCAGCATCAGCAAAATGATAAATAAATATAAAGAGATTGATTCAACCAAAGATATTGTAACTGCAATTGAAAAATATTGCACAGCTGCAAGAGAGTATTTTAAAGAAGACGGAACAGTTGAAGAAATAGAGGCAGAACCTGATAGTGCATTTAATTTCGTACTTTCAGAAGATTCATTATCCGGAATACAGTACTGTGGGACTAGTCTTTTATTGAAAGAAGATACCACGTTGAGACATTATTTTATAGTTAGCGGAGATATAAATGATTATTCTTTCAAAGTTGGTGATGAAATATTAGTGCCTTTACAAAAAGAATTTACAAATTATTATTATATTGAAATTTCAAATATTTCTGCGGATCGTTTAGGAGATATGAAAACATTGGAAGTATCAGACGGGACAAATAAACTTTCGTTAAGCTGCAGCGCTCTTAGTTACTGTAATAAAGTTCTTGGATCAGATTCAGAATCAAATCAAAATCTCAAAAATCTTTGTGCTGTAATTTATTATTATTATAGAGCAGCTGTTTTGTATAAGGGATAATATGACAGGGCGGTATTCCATTATAGTATGGAATACCGTCTTTATGTTTATTTTAAAATAACAAAAATATAGCAGTGCCTTTTGTTGTGCCTTGAAACATAATGGAAAATATGATAAAATGTTATTCTATTTTGAAGATTATCGCATCAAATATGTTGTCGGAGTAAAATAACTGATTCAAGTTTTTTGAGTTATTCCGAATTAGCGTTTAACTGTGATAAAGAGTGTACAGTACTGGAAGGAAAAAACTGGCATGTTATTTTGCAAAGCATGCACAACTGTATTATATTTATTGACGAAGGAAATCCGTTTGTTATGACTGATGAATTTTCTGAAGCTGTAAGAAAATCGGATAATTACTTTGTAATAGTAACAAGAGAAAGTCTCCCGAATTTACCTTACAGCGTAACAGAAGTGTATGGAATACACTCTTCCGGAAAATACGGAGTTCTAAGGCAAAGTTATCATGAGTTTTACAGAATTTACGGTGACATTAGTCGTTCAGAAAAAATGCATCCTGATAAATAACCAGATTTCAGTTATATACGCAGGAACCCCTTTTGTCACATAAGGCAGAAGGGGTTCTTTTTGTTTAACGAAAATGCAGCACTTACGTTTCAGTAAATGCTGCATTAAAAAATATCGTATTTTTCACTGTCTGACTGACAGATGAGATGTTATCCTATATCTTTTTTTGATATGAGAAAATTATTCAAAACTCTTCATAACCCATTTTTTAGGACTCATAATGTTTGCTTTTCCGCTGTTAAGAAAATTTTTCATCAGATTGTAGTCAGCAGATGTAATTTTTCCGTCCATGTTCATGTCGGCATTGATGAGTTTCTGGTCATTGGTTACTGTTTTACCGATAAGATTATTTATTGCTGTAAGGTCATTGGAATCATATTTACCTGACTGATCTGCATCGCCTAATTTTGTATTATCAGTATATGCAGAAGGAAGAGAACTGAAAAAGTCTTCTAAATTGTTCCAGCCGTATTGCTGATGTCCGTCTTTACTGAAAGTATTATCAGTACACATGAAATAATTATAATAATTGCCAAAGTCACGGTCTTGTTTTGCACCATCGTATTTTATATCATCCCAGCAGGTGTCAGCCTGATACCATTTGCCGCCTATCTTCACCATATTCCATGCATGACCTACTATACTCTGTCCCTTGTCTGCACCGCCTGCAGTGTAAGCTTCAATACCTGCTTTTCTAAGCAGCATAGTGTAGCATGATGCATATCCGATACATACAGCCATGCGCTGACCATTTTTTTCATACAGGAAAACAGAGGAAGCCTGCTGATTTTTATTGGAAGTATTAAATTCTGTCTGTAAATCGTTGTCATAAATAACGCGATCCATGATCCATTTCTGCAGTTTAACTGCTTTTTCAAGATCAGTCATCTGATTGTTTACAACTTTATTTACAACATATGAAGACATGATATCATTATACTGTTCCATAAAGTAGGAATACTGGAATTCTTCAAAATTATTAAGAATGTATGATTTGAATTTGCTGTGGAAATAAGGCTCAGCGTTTGAAGGAACGACAACCATTTCAACGCCGTTTACATTGTGGAGTCTTGTTCCACGGAACAGGGTGTTAAAACGTGACATTAAATTTGAATTATTCCATTCTGAGCTTGAAACTACCAGACGTTCAAGATTTGAAAGTCCTGAGAAATCTGATATATCTCCGCTGCGGCGAGTGTATTTGCTTATATCAAGAACTCTGAGAGAATAGTTATTGCAAATTGCACCGTCAGGTATTATAGTAGCACTGCATACAAAGTCGGATGCGGTTTTCTTTGGCGGATAACAGTAGAGTATTGTTCCGTCTGCTGAATACAGAGCACTGTTTACAGCTTTTACAACTTTGCAGCGGCTGTCAACTGTAAATTTTGAAAGATTTCCGCCTGCATAAGTAAAGGCAGTCGGATCTACATAAGAAATATTTTGTCCCAGAAGGATTTCTGATGCGAAGCTTGTATGGCAGAAAGCATTTTTTTCGATTCTTTTTACAGCATCAGGGATCTGAAGATTTGAGCCCGTTAAATTACAGTACTGGAAACAGCCAACAGGAATAGTGCTGAGTTTAAGTGTACGAGGCATTTTAAGGGTCTTTACTACTGAATTGCCGAATGCATAATTTCCAAGTTGAACTGTTGCAGTTGAATTTTCAAAGCCAACATATTTCAAATTTGGCATTCCTGCGCATCCTTCCTCTTTAATTGAGATATTATTACAAGCGCCGGAAAAAGTAATTGAAGTTATACCTCTGTTGCCCTGTAACGCATATGCCTGAATAGTGATGCTGGAGCAGTCAAATTTAATTGTGCTGACATTACTGCCGATTGACTGGAATGTGGTAACAGGTACCTTTTTACCATTATAGGTAATAGTTGGAGGAATAGTAACATCTTTTTTCGTGCAGCTTGTGTCACTGACTGTTGCGTACTGGGTAGAGCCGGATGTTGTAATGGTGTATCTTACGCCATTATAAGTTGTAGCAGCGCTTGCAGCGCTTACAGTAATGCCGCAATTGCCGGAAAAGTTTGCGAAATCAGACACGCATGGTGTAGCTGTGAGTGCAGCTGCAAGTAAAATTGCTGTTGTTACTTTTTTAAAATTCATGTAAAAGAGGACTCCTTTCAAGTATGAGTGGTAATTTTTACGGTTTTATTATAATATTCAATAGTATGAAAGTCAAGAATAAAAACAGCAAAATGAGATTTTTGTGTGATAAATTGGGGATTTAAAAAAAGGTGTGGTGTGAAAATCGGTTTAAAAAGGGGAATGTTACTAAAATAATATAGGTTTTTTGAATGGATGAAATAAAATATGGGGTTGAAGTGCTGATAAGGGGGGAGGTTCTGGAAATCGAGAGAGGAACCCTTCCTTTGACCTTCCTTTTTGCCGGCTTTTCATCGCAGGTCGTGCGAATGAGTTAGGGCAGAGAATGGGTTTGGTTGCTGTGGATAATGCGCTATCTTTCCGGGATGATTTCACGAATGCGGTTTTTTGGGGAATGGTTTTTGTTGATGTGGATAGGGAAAAGTTGGATTGTTAATTTTGATGTGAGCTTATATATTCTCTTGACAAGTAAAAGTATTTATGATATGATAAGTATAACAAGTTATACAAATCATACCTTTACAACTTAGGAAGGAGATGTAAATATGAACGGACCGGAAGGCAAATACGCATGGACAGTAACAGTTGGCGAAAAAGGGCAGATCGTTATTCCAAAACAGGCGCGTGATATATTTGGTATTAAGCCCGGAGATACATTGATCGTATTTGGAGATGAAAAACAGGGAATCGCTATTCCGCCCAAGTCAGCATTTGCAGAATGGATGAGTATATTTTTTGAAAATGGTGAAAAAAAATGAAAAGGATAATGTTTTTCTGTATACCTGCACATGGCCATCATAACCCGACTCTGCCTGTTGTGAAGGCACTTATTGAACGTGGAAATATGGTCAGATACTATTCTTTCAGTGAGTTTGAAGAAAAAATCGTGAAAACAGGAGCGGAGTTCTATAACTGTGACAGATTTCTTCCCGAACTGACTGCGGAGGAAGAAAAACAGTTAAAATCCTCCTCAGTTACTGCAATGACAATAAATGCGATCCGCACAACTGCAAATATGGATGCATATATTTCAGAGCAGATAGAAGAATTCAAACCTGATGTGATCGTATCTGATTCCGCTTGTTTCTGGGGTAAGCTTACCTCAAGAAAACACAGCATTCCACTGGTTGTATCTACTACAACTTTTGCTTTTAACAAGTTTTCATCGTCATACATGAAGTCGAGTTTTGCTGAAATAAAGGATTTGATCGGCGGCAGCAAAAAGGTAAAAGCCGAACTCAGAAAGCTTGAGAAATATGGTTATCACGAAAAAAGTGTCATGCCTTTGGTAACCAGTGATAACTATACAGATTCTATTGTTTACGCTACAAAGAAATATCAGCCGTGCTCCGATACATTTTCAGAACATTATGCATTTGTCGGACCTTCTGTTTTTTCTGAAGCTCAGCCTTCAAAGAACAATCAAAGACCGCTTGTTTATATTTCATTAGGAACAGTTGTCAATGAAAGACCTCAGTTTTATCAGAACTGTATTGAAGCACTGAAAAACAAACCCTATGATGTAATAGTATCTGCGGGAAAACAAACTGATATTGATAAGCTGAACGGACAGGCTGAAAATATCACTTTTTATCATTCTGTAAATCAGCTTGAGATACTTTCAAAAGCAAATGTGTTTATCACACACTGCGGAATGAACAGTGTCAGCGAAGCTCTGTATATGGGCACTCCAATAATTACATTTCCGCAGACAAACGAACAGAGAGCAGTTGAGAGACGAGCTGTTGAAATGGGTGCTGCTGTGAAATTAAATGATGATTCGCCGGCTTCTGTTATAAAAACAGTTGAGATGATTCTGAATGATAAAACATATTCAGAAAAGGCTATGCTGTGCAGCAAAGATTTCAGAAGTGCAGAAGGACCTGAGGGTGCTGCAGAATTCATTGAATCAGCACCACATAATAATCCTGATCCGGATAAAAAAATAGTACGAAAAGAAATTTTGAACGTTGTCTTACAGCTTATATTCTGGATCATTGCAGTATTGCTGATTATCTTCGTAAAAGGATATGCGAAAATTATTGTTATCGTTCTTGCAAATGTTCTGTTTCCGCTGTACAAAAAATGCATAGCTAAAGTAATGATAAAATGATCATACATATTTGTAAAATATTAGAAAATACAAAATCAGAACCGGTCTGAATAATAAAATCCCCTTAGAGAAAACACACTCAAAAATCAAATGTGTGAAATTTCTAAGGGGATTAGTTATTATGTTTTGCATTATATCAGGGAATCAGAACAAATTAATCCGAAGACTTCTTATCCCATTATTTTAAATAGTCATGTAAGTGAACACAACAATCAAACTGATTTATCAAGAGATCTTTTTTCGGAAGTTTTCTCTATTATCAAGTGGAATATTTAAAACATCCAAAGCTTCCATTAGTTCTTTATTGTGTCCGTAATTAATATTTATCATTTTTACAGTAACTTCAATACTGCTTTTCTTAGGATCTGCAAAAGAATCAGAAAGCTTCAGGTCGATAATGTCTTTTTTCTTGTCCGTTCCGTTGTAAAAGCAGATACACTGTGGAGTCGGGAGCTTCTGGTTGGTTTTGCTGAAGACTCAAATAGAATAATAATTATATATTAGTTGTAATCGTGTAATTAGAAAAGATATTTAAAAATATTTATATTTGTATAGATTACTGTGAAAAATATAAAATATTATACTCTAAGATAATTAGATGAACAAAAAGTAAAATGATTTGCCGGATATCGCTTATTTTATACCGTTTCCCAAAATAATATTGATTTTTATTTATTAATGTGTTATATTATTTAAGCAATGGTAAACCATGCTTTTTATAATATTTCATAATGTAATTTCTGCAGAAAATGTTATGCAATTATTTAGCGATGTTTTGCATCGTAACAAAAAAGGAGAATATAATAATATGAAAAAAGTAATTAGCAGAGTATTAGCAATAACAAGTCTGACAGCTCTTCTTGTTGTACCTAGCATTTCAATTGCAAGTGCAAAAAAAGGCAATCCGGATAGAGGCTTATGGTATTATGATTGTAAATCAAAAGTAACATCAGATTATACAGATGCTATGAAACCATATTTAGAAGCAGCACTCAACGGTACAGATGGTTGGTATAAAGCAAGTGTAAGAAACGCAGATGGAGTGTATCATTATCAATTTAAATACAATCCACAAAATGGACCGGCTCACGCAGAAGCATATGCTGTAAGTCCTGATTTTAGTTTTTTAATCTGGAATACCAAGTTAAATATAGATCATGCATATTATGATCATTTTTGATTAAGTTTCACAGTTCTGCTTTTAACAAGCAGAGGCGACTCGCAGAATCGCTGACCAACCGGCAGAAGATTGTACTCCGACTGTTTGGTCAGATAAAACCAGCCGCATACTTCAGGCGGGGATATCCTCTGTGTTGTTATTAAAGATGAAGAACACAAATTTTTAAACCATTAATACATATCCATCGCCTTTTAAGACGATGGATATGTTATTAATAATTTATAATATATTCGGAGTGAAAAATGAAAAAAAGAAAATTTATTATTGTAATATTTATTTTAAGTGTTGTATTTTTCTTGAGTTTTCAGTTAATTAATTATTCAAATAATACTTTAAGCTGCATATTGGAAAATAAAACAGATATTATTATAAACATAGATGAAGATACAAATTACAAAGATATCGTATCTTCTCTGAATAAAATTGCTGAAGAAAATAAAACGGATATTATGATTCTCTTCAGAGATCTGAAAGATGATAAAATGGAATACGTTTTTTATAAAACTAATATAAATGAAAATTTTTTTAAATTGCCATGTGAAAACAATTCGATATTTGTTTACGGTGATGATGCACTGTCAGAAAAAGATACTGATAATTCAAGAAAAATATATAATTTCAATTTATCAAAACATTATATTACGATAAAAAATATAGAACATGTTACAGAAAACGATCTGTCATATTTTGATGTTTTCATTGAAAATGATAAATATGATGATATGGTAAAAGCATTTTGTGATAATAACATTTCTTGCCAAAAGGAAGACAGCGGAGTTGCACTAACTGACTATACAATTATCTTTTTAATTTTTTCAATAGTATTAGGCTTTTTTTCATTTTCAATAATATATTATGCAATCTGGCTTCAAAAGGATTTTTCAGTAAAAAGGTCATTAGGAATTGCTAAATCTGCTATTATTTTTTTAGAACTGAAAAATATAATAATTAAATTAACAATAAGTATAGTAATTATATATTTTATTTTTACAGCAGCTGTTGGAATAATATTCGGAGTACAATCTTCAATTTTGTTTGTTTCCAAAACCTTTTTTGGTATTATATTATTTTTTGCTGCTTTATTGGCTGCATTTGCAATTTCATTTTATATCAGCGTTTCTTTAAGTGGAATAAAACAGCTTAAAGGAAAAAAGCAATACAGTATTCTTTCAGCATTCACATTTTTTGTAAGAACTGTGCTTTTTATTGTTGTCCTTGTAACATTGTCAATGTCAATCAGTAAGGTAATAGAAATCAGCAAAGATTATAAAATGTTAAAAACAATCAGTAAAAAAGCAGAAAATTACTACTTGACGAAAGTATATGATTTATATGAAAATCCGGATGATAATTCAAAAGAATGTGCTGAAAAGTATCTAAGTTTATACAACAGTTTATATGATAACAATAATTGTATTCTGTTTTCAAGTTCAGGCAGAGAATTCGGTGGCAATTATTATAACGGGAAACCGTGGATTTATGTAAACGATCATTTTATCGATATATGTGATGTATTTGATTTAAAAGGAAATAAAATAGTTTCAGATGATATCCCTGATGATAAATTAGTATTTCTTCTTCCTGGAGATAACTATAAAGTTGATTATTCATCAGCTCTGGAAAGTTTAACAGAATTCGAAAAAAATCACAATAAAGTGAATGAAAATGATATTTTATATTTAGAATACAATCCTGAAAAAAGTAAACTCTATTCTTTTGATATAAACAGAGACAGAGATGTAAACGGAGTATTCAGTGATGTAGTTATCGAAATCATGAATTCCAAAAGTAATGTGAGTCTTGTTACGTGTTTGCCTTCATATTTTTCATATAGTATTATGTTTGAATCAAACGGTGATCAGGATGCTTATAATGAAATTCTTCCTTTACTAAAAACAAATAAACTTGATAGATTAATTCTAAAAACACCATCAGTTTCAAGTGATTACGAAGAAGCGATAAGCATAGATAAACAATATTTGAAAATCTGGTGTACTATATCGTTGTTTTGTATTTGTATGCTTTTAGTTATGATTGTATATTCCTGCAATTTATATATATTAAATAATCAGAAACAAATTGCATGTAAAATGATGCAGGGCTTATGCTTTTTTGATGTCTTTTTGAAACGTCTGGTACTTAATGCTGCAGTCATTCCGCTCTCCGTTTTAGTATCTTATTATGTTTGGAAAAAAGTATATATATACAGTGTTATTTGTTCTGTTGTATTAGTAGCTGCAGAATGTCTTTGGTTTTATCTGATATCCAAAAAACAAATGCACAAAAATATAATTGATATCGTGAAAGGAGCTTAAAAATGACAGAAGTAAAGCTGGATAAAATAAATAAGAAATTTGGTAACAAGGTGATTCTTGATAATTTTTCCATGGAAGTTCAAAGTGGAGATTTTATTTGTATTTTTGGTGAGAGCGGAAAAGGAAAGACTACACTGTTAAATATTATCGGAATGCTTGATCATCCTGATTCAGGAGATATTTATATAAAAAACATAAAAAATCCTTTTTTTGATGAAAAAAAAGGAAGGAAATTATTACAAAATGATGTATCATATCTGTTTCAGAACAGTGGTCTGGTGGAAGATAATACTGTAAAATATAATTTGGAACTAAGTTGTTTTTATAAGAAAAAAACAACAAAAGAAGATTTCATTTCAGCTTTGAAAAAGGTAGGACTTGGAGAGGAGTATCTTGAAAAAAAGATTTATCAGCTAAGCGGAGGAGAACAGCAGAGAGTATCTTTAGCAAGAATTTTTCTCAGATCATCTTCATTAATTTTAGCTGATGAACCAACAGGGAGCCTTGATGCAGGAAACAGAGATAAGGTTATTGAGTTATTAAAGCAGTTGAATAACGAAGGGAAAACGATTATTCTTGTTTCCCATGATGAGGAAGTGAGAAAATGCGCTTCAGTAAAAGTTATGTTATAAAAAAAGGTGTTGTATTATTTTTACTGCTCGTTTTGTTTTGTGTTTTTACTGTCAATTTTAAAATTGTGATTGTAAATGGTCATTCGATGGAACCAACATATAAAGATAAACAGTTTATTTTGGCTTCACGTAAAATAAGAGAAATAGAAAAAGATGATATTGTTGTTTTTTCAATTAGCGATGATGAAAATATAATAAAAAGGGTTGTTGCACAGCCGGGTGATGTAGTATCTATAAAAAATAATGAGCTTTATGTAAACGGATGTAAATTGGTAAGAACTAAATGTTATACAAATGACACAGAAATTGTAATTAAAGAAAACGAGTATTATGTACTTGGAGATAATCGATTAGCAAGTACTGACAGCAGGGAATTCGGAGCTGTGAAGAAATCACAAATTAAATATATTATTAAGTAAAGGTTAATTATTATGAAAAATAGTAAATTATTGGTTTTATTTTTAATTTTGCTGATGATAGCAGTATCTTCATGTGAAAAAAAACAATCCGATGCATTAAAAATAATAAGTTATGGAGATAGTCAGGAAATTAATACTTATATTAACATGTTCAGAGAAGAAAATCCTGATATAAAGGTTAATTATTTAGATTATGAAGAAGAGTACGGCTCTGACGGTCTGACTAAAATTAAAACAGATATTGTTTCCGGAAAGAATTGTGACATATTAATTTCTGCTCCGGATTTTGATGTTTCTCAATATAGTAATAAAGGTATGTTTAGTGATTTAAAAAAATTCGAAGGATTTGATGAAATAAAAGAAAAATTGTTGCCTAATATTTATGAATCTATAGACGATGATGGAAAAATATATTCGTTGTATCCTAATTTTTATCTGACCGGAGTAAAATTAGCCAAACAAAAAAATATAGATGAAAACGATTGGAATAAAGCAAACATACTGAAGTTACTTGATGAATGTATAGAGAATGAAACAAATCTTCTGGGGAATCATTCTGATTCGTTCTATCAGCAGATGATTTCGCAAATGATCGAGTTTGATATGATTCAAAATAATCATCTTGATGAAGAATGGTATAAGTCATTGTTTGAAAAATGCAAATTATTAGCAGAAATCGAAAAAAATAATCGACCTGATTATGACAACGAAAGATTATATAGAGAAGATAAAGTAGTATGCTGCAGAAATGATATTATGACATTTGATGAATATTATTATTATGAAAAAGCAATTTTTGGCGATAAAATATGTGTTCTGGATTCTGTGAACGAAAAAAATACAGTCAATATTAGTTCATCTTTTGTTATTTCAGTATTTTCAATTTCTGAAAAACAGCAGGAAGCATGGGACTTTATCAGGTTCTTTTTTAAGGATGATATTCAAAAAACAACTATGAGTAATTATAGCTTTCCTGTATTTAAAAATGCTTTTAATGATTTGTTTGAAGCAGCAGTGTCGAAAGATGTTGTTGATCCCAATGGTAAAGTAATTGGCGAAAAGGATGGAAAAGTATTTTTTGACAATAAAGAAATTGACATTGGGATACCTCAAAAAAGTGACCTTAAGGATTTTTATGATTTGCTAACGTCAATAAATACCAAATCAGTATGGAGTGTAGATATTCGTAATGTTATAAACGAAAATATGGTTAAATACTTTAACAACACTATAAGTACAGATGAATTGTATAAGAATGTTAATAATATTGTGCTTATGTACTGGGGCGAAACAAGAAGCTGATTATCTTCGTAAAAGGATATGCGAAAATTATTGTTATCGTTCTTGCAAATGTTCTGTTTCCGCTGTACAAAAAATGCATAGCAAAAGTAATGATAAAATGATCATACATATTTGTAAAATATTAGAAAATACAAAATCAGAACCGGTCTGAATAATATAATCCCCTTAGAGAAAACACACTCAAAAATCAAATGTGTGAAATTTCTAAGGGGATTAGTTTTATAGTTTTGTATCATATCAGAGAATCAGAACAATTAAATTGCAGTTAGTAATAATTTAGTTTCATAAGCTATTAAAAAATAATATGATTATAATATTTTAAAATACTTGACAATTACAGTCTGACTGTATATAATTAAACTATACAGTCAGACTTTAAAAGTTTAACTGTACAGTCTGACTATAAAAGTTAAACTATATAGTTTAACTATAAAAAGGATGGTTGTTATGAATCTTACAAAATTTCTCCCTTTGACTGAGACAACATTTTATATTCTTCTTGCATTATCTGAACCCGGATACGGATTGTTAATAATGCAGAAGGTTGAGGAGCTCAGTGAAGGAAAAGTCAGAATAGCTGCAGGTACGATGTACGGTGCGATCGAAATTCTTCTTTCAAAGAAACTTATTGAGCCTGTTTCGGGAGAAAATAAAAGAAGAAAAATGTATATCATAACCGAACTCGGAAAAGATATTTTGACGCTTGAAGTTCAGAGAATAAATTCACTTCTAAATGCAGCACAAAAATATAATTATTGTTTTATGAAAAATACAACAGAAGATGATGAAATTGATAAAACATAACTTTTAGAATTTTTTGAGCAAAATATATTTTATAACAGTGATTTGATATTTTGACAAATTTATGGATTCAATGCGACTAGTAGTTTCATTTTGTTTTAAAACGGAGGTATATTTATGTATGGAATATGTTATTTAATTCATTTCCCTCACGAAGAAGATCCACGATTAGAATCAATGGAAATTTTTAATTCTTTTGAAGAGGCTGAAGAAAGAACACGTGAGATAATGAAAAATTTTTTTGATGAATATGGCGAAGATGATTTCGGTACGGTATATCCAAGTAAAAACAAGCCAAAGGCGGTAATGTTTAATGGTGAAGTAACAGGATTTGTGTTTATAAAAGAAATAGAAACTAAATAATCTGATTCATTATAAAATCGTATATTAATAAGTACGGATGCCATTTAAAAAGTTTGAATGGCATCCTTTATATTTCTTTATAAAGAGTTTCAGAAGAAGATATGGATTCATTTGTTATGATTGATGAAGATTCTGATTCTCACGCAGTTTATAACTTTGAGGTTTAAGTAATAAATGCCGATATTTAGAAAATTCAACTTTTCTATTATTACAATTATGATGTAGATTTTCAATCAGATTTGTGGTATAACATTTCAGGAGGGATTGATATGTCAGAGAAAGAATTCAATGAAATATGTGTATATACCGCGTGAAGAACCGCATCTGCACGGAACTTCGACCGCACCATTTCCGTACTAAAACCGCACTGCTTTCCGGAACAGAACCGAATAATTATGGTATTTCAGTCTAAAGTGCAGTATTTCACTGCTCAGAGCAC
>JAZUJY010000050.1:0-2101 GCA_045643005.1 Oscillospiraceae bacterium
TGGTTTTCTCATTTTAACATATATGATTTCAACAAGAAATCAAC
This sequence comes from Oscillospiraceae bacterium, assembly GCA_045643005.1. Taxonomy (GTDB): domain Bacteria; phylum Bacillota; class Clostridia; order Oscillospirales; family Ruminococcaceae; genus HUN007. The sequence continues at coordinate 45 of JAZUJY010000050.1, forward strand.
ATCAAAACCATATAAATGCGGAAAATAGGGTGCAAAAAAGCTGTACGAAGAAATTCAAAATTTTTTCGCACAAAATATGGTATTAAATTGAGAATGGCTAAGCAGCTTTGAGCATTTTCATTCTACGAAGATGAAACTTATGAAGATTAAAACCACAGCAAATAAGCCCGATTTCAAGCATAACACCGTCAAATCCTCTTCTTCTAAGTCTTTTGTAGTCACGATTCCATTTGATTGTACCGAAAGTACCTTCAGACTGTATACTTCTGTTCATACGAAGTAACGCCCCCTGGATGCTGTTCAGGTTATCAATAACTTCTTTATGAAATCCTGTAAGCTCCTCATTATAAATTTGTTGAAAAAATATTTTTAAAATGTTATACTGAAAGTAACGTTAATTTTTTTATACTTAAGGACGGTAAAAGTATGAAAAAGACAATAGAAGAAATAGAAGAAGATCTGGAAGATGGGCTTATAACGAAGGATACTGTTATCAATATTGTAAGGAATCGAGAAATGCAAATAGATAACACCGGCTATCATCCAATTATAGATTATTATTTGCCTGATGATCTTAAAATGCTTGAGGAACCGCTTGAAGAATTTTATAACAACACAGAGGATATCCCCCGCCTCTGCAGGCGGCGGGTTCTATCTTTCCGCTCAGTCGGAGTACAATCTCCGACTGTTTGGTCAGCGATTCTACGAATCGCCTCTGCTTGTTAAAAGCAGAGCTTTGAACCGGGAAGAATATTCTGCTAAGGAATGGGCAGAACTAAAAAAAGAAACAGAAGAGAATCTGAAACAGTATAAGAAAGATGAACCATTTTTTGAACAGATGACTGTATATGAAGTAATCAATGAAATGGTTGAATGGAATAATATTATATAAATAAAAGGAATTTGTACTATAATTAAGGAGAAAACCATGGGGATATTTAAAGATATAGCTGATGACATAAAACTACAGATAACCAATCCAAATGGTTATCTTGGAAAACATGGCGAAGACTTAACAGAAAATAAACTTAAACTGGTAAACCTGTTTGGCAGAGGTGGAGTTACACTTCGTAATGTATATGTTCCGACTGATAATGACGAAACGACAGAAATTGATTTACTTTATATTACACAGAAGGGAATATTCGTACTTGAAAGCAAGAATTATTCAGGCTGGATATTCGGTGACGAAAAACAGTATCAATGGACTGCAAGTCTTCCAAATCGGGAAAAATTTCATTTTTACAACCCAATTAAACAAAATAAAAATCATATAAAATGGCTTGGTGAGTTTCTTCAGCAGGAAATCCCGATGTTTTCCCTTATTGTATTTTCACAGCGATGTGAATTGAAAAAGGTTATCATTACAGATCCTAATGTTAAAGTGTTTAATAGAGATATGACATACTGGGTAATTCGTAAAATATGGGAAAGTAATCCTGATGTACTTACTGATGAACAGGTAAAAGAAATATCAGATAAATTACAAGTGCTAACCAATGCTGATGAAGCACAAAAACTTGCACACGTTGAAAAAATTCAGCAAAAGCTTCTTACTTGCCCTAAATGTGGATCAGAACTTGTTCTTAGAACTGCACGTTCAGGTGTAAACGCAGGTAATCAGTTTTATGGGTGTTCAAATTTTCCAAAATGTCGATATACAAAACAAAAATAAGGGATAGTATTAATGAGATCAGTAACCTTCAGAAAAGTCTTATCTCTGCTTTTAATGCAGGATTTTTTCCATATCCACGTATATTTATTTGCATTTGCTTCAATCTTTGAACCGTCAATATATATATGATTAAGATCAACTTCATCAACAGAAAAATATATTCGTTTATCTCTGCAAAAATCTCTTCAATATTGCACTTAAGGCTGTTGTTTATGAAGTTACCAATTGAAACATAACTTGGAACATTCATATCATCAAGTATCCACATGAATCTAATGTCGGTTTTGCAGAGTTTTTCAATTTCTCTCAATGAAATATATCCGTTTTCCATAAAAGCGAACAGTGTAATCTTCAGAAGCTTTTCTGAATCATATCCTGGACG